>JALZHC010000697.1 GCA_030914105.1 Acidobacteriota bacterium | reverse complement strand
GTTGTCAGAAACAACCCGCTCCCCCGTCAGTTGCCTTGAGCCTTCCGACGCCTCAGTGGTTCGCGTTACGGTTCGAGCCGTGGTTGGCGTTGCCGGCGTTGTGATTCTTGTTGCCGTTGGCGTTGTGCTTCGAGTTGTCGTTCATCGAGGTCACGCCTTCGGTGTTCTTGTTGCCGTTGTCGTTCATCAGTACGCCGACGTTCGACGGGGCGCTGTTGGCGTTCATGTTCTTCGGGATGTTGGCGTTCGTCTCGATGGCGGCGTTGCGCGTGGCATTGCCGTTGTTGGCCGAGCGCCCGTTGTTGTTGTCGTTGGCGTTGTCGCCGCCGCCGCAGGCCGCGCCCCAGGCGGCGGCCGCGAGTAAGCAGACCAGAGCCAGTGTCCGTCGCATCCTTCTTCCCCCTATCTGTCCGTCCGAACGCTCGACGGCACGGCCTAGCGGTACACCTCTTCGCCGTGGTAGTTCTTCCACTCCTTCTCGAAATACTCGGCGTCCTCGTCCGAGCGCGGCGTCACGCCCATGACGATGCCGCCCTCGCGCAAGCCCTTCTCGTAGTGCTTGACGCGCTCTTCGGGGATGCCCGCGCCGATGAGTGCACCGATGATGCCGCCGGTCGCGCCGCCCGCGCCCGCGCCGGCGAGGCCCGCCGCTATCGGGCCGGCGACGAGCAAGCCGAGTCCGGGCAGCGCCAGCGTGGTTCCGATGGCGGCGATGGCGGCGAGCGTCGCGCCGACGGTGCCGCCGATGGCCGCGCCCGTGCCCGCGCCTTCGAGCGCCTTGTTGCCAAGCTCCGTGGGTCTGTTATCAACCGCGAAATGCCTCTGGCGCGTGTCCTCAGACATGAGCAAGTTAACGTCGTCGTTGCTGTAGCCGCGGCTCGTGACCGAGCCGTAGGCGCGCTCGGCACTCTCCCTGTCCCTAAACAGTCCGGTGACCATGCGCGAACGTCCCGTTGCTGAACCTCTCGCTTCCGCCATTTGAACTCCTCCCCTGTACGTTAATCCGGTGAAAGTTAAGCCGAAAACCTTTACTGAGACAGACCGTCACTCATCCATAACTTAGCATTCCAAGCCTCAGACAGTATGATTTTCGTGCCTGAAAATTAGCCCGTCGTGTTATTAGCAAAAGGTGGGCCGCTGCGGTGGAAGGATGAAGGATGAAATAGTAGACAGTAGACAGTAGACAGGAGCCAGCATAAAGGCGACTGCCTCCCTACTGTCTACTGTCTACTGTCTACTCCTCTTCATTCATCCTTCCGCCTTCATCCTTTTCTGCCGACGCCTTCACTCAAGGTCGGGCTACTGCCTGGCCGTTCAGCTCTGCGACGGGGAGAAGGCGCGGCGGGCGGCGGTGCTTCGACGCCTGCTCGTAGGCGTAGGCGATGCGGATGAGCTTCGGCTCGGTGAAGGCGCGACCGTAGAAGCTGATGCCGACGGGCAGGCCGTAGACGTAGCCGGCGGGCACCTGGACGTTCGGGTAGCCGGCGACCGCCGCCGGGGTGGAGCTTCCGCCGATGAAGTGGTCGCCGTTCAAAAGATCGGTCGTCCAGGCCGGGCCGCCCGTGGGCGCGATGATGGCGTCGAGGTTGTTCTTCGTCATCAAGGCGTCAATCCCTTGCGCGCGCGAGAGCGTCTGGCAGGAGCGCAGGGCCTTCAGATAAGCGGGGTCTGTGAGCGGGCCTTTGGCCTGGGCCTTTGTGAAAAGCTCCTGGCCGAAGAAGGGCATCTCGCGCTCTCTGTTCTTGTCGTTGAAGTCGATCAGGTCTTTGAGCGTGCGCGGGTGGTCGCCCGCCGGGAGGCTCGCAAGATATTTGTTGATGTCGGCCTTGAACTCGAAGAGCAACACGTCGAACTCCGGCGCGTCGAGCTTGCCGTGCGTCGCCATGTCGGCGGGGTCAACCAGCGTCGCGCCCTCGCGCTTCATCAGGTCAATGGCGTCGGCCATCAGCTTGTCAACCTCGTCGTTGAAGCCGAAGAACTTTCGCGCCACGCCGATGCGCGCACCTTTCAGGCCCGTGGGGTCGAGCGAGTTGGTGAAGTCTGTGCGCGCGAGGCGACCTCCTTCGCGCGTGACGGGGTCGCGCGGGTCAAAGCCCGTCAGGACGTTTAAGAGCGCGGCGGCGTCGGCCACGGTGCGGGCCATCGGGCCTGCGGTGTCCTGCGTGTGCGAGATGGGGACGACGCCTGAGCGGCTGACAAGCCCGATGGTCGGCTTGATGCCGACGACGCCGCACGTGCCCGAAGGGCAGACGATGGAGCCGTCGGTTTCCGTGCCGACGGCGACGAGGCAGAGGTTGGCCGAGACGGCCGCGCCGGAGCCGGAGCTTGAGCCGCAGGGGTTTCGGTCGAGCGCGTAAGGATTTCTGGTCTGTCCGCCGCGACCGCTCCAGCCGCTCGTCGAGTGCGTCGAGCGGAAGTTGGCCCACTCGCTCAGATTCGTCTTGCCGATGATAACTGCGCCCGCTTCACGAAGTCGCTGCGCGACGAAGGCGTCCTGCGCGGGCCGCGCGCCGACGAGCGCGAGCGAGCCGGCTGTGGTCTCCATCCGATCTGCCGTTCCGACGTTGTCTTTGATGAGCACGGGGACGCCGTGCAGAGGCCCGCGCACGCGCCCCTGTTTGCGCTCGCGGTCGAGCGCGTCGGCGATTGAAAGGGCTTCGGGGTTGACCTCGATGACGGAGTTAAGCGCCGGGCCGCGCCGGTCAACCTCCTCGATGCGCTTCAGGTACATCTCGGCCACGCGGCGCGCCGTGTACTTGCCGGACTTCACGCCGGCCTGGAAGTCCGCGACCGTCAGCTCTTCCAACTGGAAGAGCGTGTCCGTCGGCTCGGCCCAGGGGCCGCGGCTGGCGCGGATTAACTTGGGGGCGGCGACGGCGGCGAGTCCGCCGAGCAGCCCGGTTCGCAGGAATTTCCGACGGCTGAGCGCCATGCCTTCGCGCCGCTTTGTTCGCGCCATTGCTTTCGCTCTCTCTTCGCGTGGTAAAAGATGTAGGAGCGTTCGGTGCGGCAGGAAGCATCGCGCAACGCGGGCGGAAAAGCAACA
>JALZHC010000140.1 GCA_030914105.1 Acidobacteriota bacterium | reverse complement strand
GGCCAGCGCCTCCGAGAACAGAAACCCCGAAGCGGCGGAACAGTCCGCGGGCCAGACGACGCCCGCGCAACAGAGCCCGAACAGCACAGCCGCCGAGAGACGCGCGGCGGCACAAGCCGAAGCGGCCGTTCAGACGCAGGCCGCGGGCGGCAGTCAGGCGCAGGGCGCGGGCGCAGGTCAGACGCAAGCCGCGGGCGCGGGGCAGTCGGGAGTCGTCGCTCCCACGTCGCCCGCGGGCGAGCAGCCGACGGGCGTCGAGCAGTCGGCGTCGAACACGCTCGCGCAGACGGCTGAGCAGACGCCGAACGGCGCGGCATCGCCCGCGCCTACGGGTGAGCAGCAGCTCGCGCAGTCTCAGCCTCCTTCCCAGGTTGCTCCCATCACGGCCACAGACAGGAACGCGAGCGCGCAGCCGGGCGCTTCGTTCGGAACGTTCCTGCTGCGCAACTGGGAGTGGTCTTTAATCATCGCGCTCGCCATCGCGGGCTTCGGCCTGATTCTGGCCGCGCGCCGCTCGTCCGCCGCCCCGCCCGCCTCGCTCGAAGAAGCGGGCCTCGCGACTCAAACTCTCGAAGAGTCGCGCGCGCCGCGCCTTCAGACCGCGCCTGCCGCGGAGCTGCGAGGGGCCGACGCGAACGGCAGAGCTTCCGAGGTTTCAAAGATCGCCGAGACCGCCGCGCTGCCGGTCGTCGCCGCTTCCGCGCTCGTCGGCGGCGCTGCCGTCGAAGAGAAGGAAGAGGTTGAACCGGCGAAGGATGAAGTAGAAGCGGCGACAGTCGAAGGCGCGTCGAAGTCGGAAGAGGCGGAGCGGCAGTCCGAACAGACGGTCTTCACAGAATCTACTCCGACCGTCGTCGAAGACTCGGCGACTGCCGTCGAGACTTCGGCGAGCGTCATCGAGTCTTCCACTACAGTCCCAGAGGTCGCAGAGACTTCGACGACTGCCGCTGAAGCTTCGACGATTCTTGTCGAGCCTCCGGCTGACGAGCTTCCCGTCGCCGAGCCTTCAGCCGCAGAGCCTTCGGTCGTCGAGGCCGTCGCCGAACAACCTTCCGCGGAAGAGACCGCCGTCGAGTCGTTCGCAGGGGCGGCATCTGTCGAGGCCGCGCCGGGCGTCGCGCACGAAGTGGTCGAGGCCGGGGAGAAGTTCGAGCCGGAGCCTCTGGCGGAAGTCGCCGCGGGTTCGATTGCTGTCGCAGGTTCGGCGGCTCTCGCGGAGGACGCGTCGGCTAAAGGCATCGCGCCCGCCGCGCCGCCCGAACAGGAGCGAGTCGAGGCTGAGACCCGGCGTCTGCTCGAAGGCGAAACTTACGACCGCGCGATAGTCGGCACGACGGACGCGCTGGCCCGCCAGCTCATCGCCTCCGAGCTGCTCTCGGCCCTCTCAGGCCGCAACGCCGAGCGGCGCGAGCGCGCACGCGCGGCCTTCGCCGAGCACGGATACTTCGACGAGCTGGCGCGCGACCTGCACATGGCCGAGGCACCCGCGGAGCGCGCCGCCGCCGCACGCTTCCTCGCCATCTCGGGCGACCGCGCGGCCACGCCGCACCTCATCGCCGCGCTCGAAGACGAGTCGGCTGAAGTGCGCCGCGCGTCGGTCGAGGCGCTCGGCGCGCTGCGCGACCCGTCGGCAGTCAAGCCGCTCGAAAGGCTGCTCGAAAGCGAAACTGGCTGGAGGAACCGCGTCCCCAGCCGCGTCATCCGCCACGCGCTTGAGACCTGCCGCGAGGCCGCCGCCGAAGAACGCGCAGCCGCGCACGCGCCCGCCAGGCCCGCGCCCGAAGTCGCCGAAGTAACAGAAGCAGCCGAAGTCACAACGGCAGTTGAACCCGCCGAAGCCGTCGAAGTCACAACGCCGGTCGAAGTCGCGGAAGCCGCGCCGTCAACCGAAGCAGCACCCGAAGCACACGCACTCACGTCTGAAGTTGAAGCCGTGCCCGAAGCCGAAGCCTTCGGAGTCACGGAGTCGGTCGAAGTCGCTCCGGCGCAAGAGCCGCCGGTCGAAGTCGCCGGGTTGGAGGAAGCAGCGCACACAGTCGGAATCGTGCCGGCGCACGAGACGCCGGAGGTCGCTCCGGTCGTCGAGGAGAGCGTCGTCGCGCTCGCGCCGTTCGCCGACGAGGTTGCCGAGCCGGAAGAAGTAACCGCGACGGAAGCGACTGCGACGGAAGAAGCGCACGCGTTGAACGCTGTGACTGCCGTCGAAGTAGTTCTGCCGGAGGAAGAGGCCGAAGAGGCAGAAGCTTTGCAGCCGCCGGTCAGTCAGGTTGCGGCGGAGCCGCCCGCCGTCGCGCAGCCCGTCGCGTTTGAAACGTTCGAGCCTGCCGCAGCCTCGGACGTTGAAGTCATCGAGCCGGAGCCTGAAGTAGAATCCGCGGCCATCGAGCCGCACGCAGAGGAGGCTGAAGTCGCGCGCGGCGAGTCTTCGGTCGAGATCAGTCCCGTCGCCACGGACGAGTGGTTCGACTTCGACCTGGGAAGCGCGGAGCATGAGACGCAGCCGAGCGCCCCGCTCGAATCGCAGCCCGCGGTTGACCTCGTAACGCAGCCGAACGCGGAGCAGCCCGCGTCCCTCTTCGAGTCCTCTTCCGGCGAAGCGCTGAAGGCGGAGCCTGCGGCCTCCGAGGCCGCGTCGAAAGACGTGCGCGAGGTCGAGCACTTCGCGGGCGAGGTGTTAGAAGTGGAGGCCGCGCGCGGCGTATTCGAGCCGGGCGTCGTCGCGCCGACGGCGGATGCCTCGGAGGCCGCGCCGCCCGCCGAGACTTCGGAGAAGGGCGTCGCGCCCTTCGACGAGTTCTCGACCGTGCCGGCCTCGATCCAGCAGCGTCTCGCCAGCCGCGACGCGGACGAGCGCGCCTCGGCCATCGTCGAACTCTCGCACGTGGACACGGACGAGGCGTTCCAGCACATCTGCGCGGCGTTTGACGACGACGCGAAGGAGGTACGCTCGGCGGCCGCGCGCGCACTCTACGAGCTGCGCGACGACCGCGCCGAGTCCTTCACGCGCGCCCTGCGCGAGGCCGAGCCCGAACGCCGCCGCCACATCGGCGCGGCCATCGCCTCTTCGGGACTCGCGGGCGACGCCATCTCGCAGCTCACGGGCGAGAGCCGGGAGAAGACCTACGAGGCATTCTCGCTGCTCTTCCTGATGGCGAAGGCCGGCGAAGTCCAGCCGCTCATCCGCGCCATCGAGGGCCACCCGAACAGCGAAGTGCGCCTCGCCGTCGTCAAGCTGCTCGCGCTTTCGGGTCAGAAAGAAATCCTGCCGGCCTTCCGCCGCCTCGCCGTCCGCGGCTCGCTCCCGACCGAAGTTCGCTCGGCGGTGATGGAGGCCATCTACCAGATCAGCAGCAGCCAGCCCTCGGCCGCGTAAAAGCAGATTTTAGATGCCGGATGCTAGATGTTAGAATTAACTTTCTGACATCTGACATCTAGCATCTGACACCTGCTTTTATGCCATTCAAACTTCGTTCCGACTTCAAGCCGCAGGGAGATCAGCCGCAGGCAATTGACTCGCTCGTCGGCGGCCTCGACGAGGGTGCGAAGGATCAAGTCCTGCTCGGCATCACCGGGTCTGGGAAGACCTTCACGGTCGCCTCGGTGATTGAGCGCACGCAGCGCCCCACGCTCGTCATCGCCCACAATAAGACTCTGGCCGCGCAACTCTACCAGGAGTTCCGAACCTTCTTCCCCGAAAACTCGGTCGAGTATTTCGTCTCCTACTACGATTACTACCAGCCGGAGGCTTACGTCCCGGCCTCCGACACCTACATCGAAAAAGAGGCGACCATCAACGAGGAGATTGACCGCCTGCGTCTGTCGGCGACGCGCGCGCTGTTTGAGCGGCGCGACGTGATCGTCGTCGCCTCGGTCTCCTGCATCTACGGCCTCGGCGACCCGGACGCCTACTACAACATGATCCTCTTCGTCGAGCCGGGGATGAAGATCGCGCGCGAACAGCTTCTTCAGAAGCTCGTCGAGTTGCAGTATGAGCGCTCCGACATCGAGTTCGACCGCGGAAGTTTCCGCGTGCGCGGCGACACCGTCGAGGTCTACCCGTCTTATCAAGATCAGGCTTACCGCATCGAGCTTTGGGGCGACGAGGTTGATTCCATCTCGACCATCGACCCGCTGCTCGGCGAAGTCCTGCACAAGCACACGTCGCGCCTGCCGGTCTACCCGAAGACGCACTACGTGATGCCGAAGTCAACCATCAAGCGCGCCATCAAGACCATCAAAGAGGAGCTTGACTGGTGGGAGCCGCAGCTTATCAAAGAGGGCAAGCTCGTCGAGGCGCAACGCCTCCACCAGCGCACGATGTACGACCTCGAAATGATCAAGGAGATGGGTTTCTGCCGCGGCATCGAGAACTACTCGCGCCACCTCACGGGCAAGCCGCCCGGCTCGCCGCCGCCGACGCTTCTCGACTACCTGCCCGAAGGCTCAATCGTCGTCATAGACGAGTCGCACCAGACCGTCCCGCAGGTGCGCGGCATGTTCAACGGCGACCAGTCGCGGAAAAAGACGCTCGTCGAGTACGGCTTCCGTCTGCCCTCCGCGATGGACAACCGCCCCTTGAACTTCGAGGAGTTCGAGGCGCGCATTGGCCAGACCGTCTACGTCTCGGCCACGCCCGGCCCTTACGAGCTGACGCGGACGGGCGGCGAGGTCGTCGAGCAGATCATCCGCCCGACCGGCTTGATGGACCCGCTCGTCGAGGTGCGCCCCGTGAAAGGCCAGATTGACGACCTGCTCGGCGAGTGCCGCACGCGCGCCGAAAGGAACGAACGCGTGCTCGTGACGACGCTGACGAAGAAGATGGCCGAAGACCTCACAGAGTATTTCTCTGAAGTGGATGTGCGCGTCCGCTATCTTCACTCGGACATCGAGACTCTGGAGCGCATCAAAATCTTGCGCGACCTGCGTCGCGGCGAGTTCGACGTGCTCGTCGGCATCAACCTCCTGCGCGAAGGTCTAGACCTGCCGGAAGTCTCGCTCGTCGCCATCCTCGACGCGGACAAAGAAGGCTTCCTGCGCTCGGAGTCCTCGCTCATCCAGACGATGGGCCGCGCCGCGCGCAACGCCAACGGCATGGCGATACTCTACGCCGACCGCATGACCGACTCGATGCGCCGCGCCATCGGCGAGACCGAGCGCCGCCGCTCGATTCAAGAGGAGTACAACCGCGAGCACGGCATCACGCCGCAGACCATCATCAAGCCGGTCGAGGCCACGCTCGTCACCGCCTACGAGGCCGACTACTTCAAGGTGCCGCTCGAACTCGAACAGATCGAGGACTACTCGCCAGCCAACCTCGAAGCCACCATCGCGCGCCTCGAAGCAGAGATGCGCGTCGCCGCCAAGAACCTCGAATTCGAGCGCGCCGCCGAACTGCGCGACCGCGTCAAGTACCTGCGCGAGCGCGAACTACAACTGACATGAAGTATTCGCGTGTGCGACAATGTGGCACGTGAAAGGAGGGAAATCATGGCTAAAAGCATCGAACCGGACAAAACTGCCGAAGAGATAGAGAAAGAAGTCCGCTCAGACGGGGATGGCAAACCGATTTGGGATGCGATTGACGACATCATGCGCCGCGTGCCTGAAGAAGTCTTAAATCACTTACCGACTGACGGCGCTGAGCAGCACGACCATTACCTCTATGACTCACCCAGGAAAGCGCCACACACGTCGTGAGAACAGTTTTCGTTGATACCTTCTACTGGATCGCCCGCATCAACCCACGCGATCAATGGCATCAAAAAGCCGTAGAGCTAAGCTCTTCCCTGAAAGATACTGAATTAATCACAACAAATGCAGTTCTGATTGAATTGCTAAATTATTTCTCAGACTACGGCCCCGAGATGCGACAGGCAGTGGCGCAAATCGTTCGTCACATCATGGACGATGAAAACATTAAAATTATCCATAACATCTTTGATAAAAGCATTCCGATGATCCGTCCCATCTTTGATGTGGGGCTAGTCCTATTCGAATCAAGACTCGATAAGAGCTACGGCATGACCGACTGTATGTCCATGAGCGTCATGCGTCAGATGAAGGTGACAGAAGTGTTGACGCACGATCACCACTTCGTCCAAGAAGGATTCGTCATCCTGCTTTAAGACAATTGAAAACTTGTCGCCGAACTGCGTGACCGCGTCAAGTACCTGCGCGAGCGCGAGCTTCAGTTGACGTGAGACGCGGTAGGCATTTCAGATCGGGGTGACACGTTTAATCAGCGATGCTCGTTAAATCAGAACAGGACGAGATTCAATCCTTCCTCGCCGACTCAAGCAACCTGGCGGGCGGCCACGCCGCGCGCGTCCTCATTCCCGAAAGCGCGGAGGAGATGGCCGAGGCTCTGGCGCGCGCGACGCGCGAGCGGACGCCCTTGACGGTCGCAGGCGCGGGCACAGGAATCGTCGGCGGTCGCGTGCCCTTCGGCGGCGTCGTGCTCTCGACCGCGAGGCTCAACCGCGTCGGCGAGATCATGAGAGAAGATGGCGCGGCGCAAGAGGGCCGTGGAAGCGCGACGGAAAATTGCGGAGGACACGCGGCAGAAGGTCGCGGCGGGCGAGCGACGGCGGGCGCGGGCGTCGTGCTCTCGGACTTTCAGCGCGAGGTCGTCGCGCACGGCCTTCTCTACCCGCCCGACCCGACCGAGACGAGTTGCTATCTGGGCGGCACCGTGGCGACGAACGCTTCGGGCGCGCGCACGTTCAAATACGGCCCGACCCGTGCTTACGTCCGCCGCCTGAAGGTCGCGCTCGCCGCGGGCGAGCTGCTCGACATACGTCGCGGCGAACGGTTTGCCGACGCGGACGGTCGCTTCCGTCTTCCGCTCGGCGGCGGGCGCGGCATCGAAGGGCGTCTGCCTTCTTACACGATGCCCGCGACGCGCAAGCATGCCGCCGGCTACTACGTCGCGCCGTGCATGGACTTGATAGACCTCTTCATCGGGAGCGAGGGCACGCTCGGCGTCGTCACCGAAGTCGAAGTCTCTCTCCTGCCGCGACCCGCAGGTGTGCTCGCCGGCGTCGTCTTCTTCAAAGCGGAAGAAGACCTGCTCGCCTTCGTCCGCGAGGCCCGCGGGCGTTCGCTCACGACGCGCGCGGCGCGGCGACGCGACGGAAGGGACGCGCGCGTCGAAGGTCTCTCAGGCGGCGTGGGACTTTCAAGCGGAGAGGGACTCTTCAAAGGCGTCGGGCCTTCCGCGAATGCCGAGCTGGACGCGCGCGCGCTCGAATACTTCGACGCGGAGTCTCTGAAGTTCCTGCGTGAGCGCTACCCGCTCGTGCCCCTGGGCGCGGCGGGCGCGGTCTTCTTCGAGCAGGAGACGAACGCCCGGACGGAAGACGAACTGTTGGCCGCGTGGCTTAAGCTCGTCGAGACTCACAACGCGCTCGCCGACGACTCATGGTTCGGCACGAACGAGCACGACCGCGCGGAGATGCGCGCCTTCCGCCACGCGCTGCCCGTGATGGTCAACGAGTGGCTCGCGCGGCGCGGCCAGCGCAAGGTCTCGACCGACATGGCCGTGCCCGACGAGGCGTTCCCCGAAATGCTTCAGTTCTACAAAGACACGCTGCGCGCGGGCCGACTCCAGTACGTCATCTTCGGCCACATCGGCGACAACCACGTGCACGTCAACATCCTC
>JALZHC010000139.1 GCA_030914105.1 Acidobacteriota bacterium | reverse complement strand
GGATGTGCGTGATCTCTTCGGCGCTCAGGCCGCGGATGCCGAGCAGGTGCTTCTGTTTGAGCAAGGCTTTCATCGGATGAACCCG
Source organism: Acidobacteriota bacterium (assembly GCA_030914105.1). GTDB lineage: Bacteria > Acidobacteriota > Blastocatellia > Pyrinomonadales > Pyrinomonadaceae > QHXN01. The sequence goes on along the minus strand of JALZHC010000139.1, from coordinate 7,582 downwards.
TCCGGCCTCCCCTGCCCGGATGCGGAAAACCTTTCCGCCGGATACGAAAAAGGCGGCCTCTGCTGGCCGCCTCCGCTTCACTCTTCCTGCCCCGCAGGTCGCTCGACGATGGCGACCGCCTCCTCCCCGTCGAACTCTTCGAGCATCACCTTGATGATCTCGCTCTTCTTCGTCGGCACGAACTTGCCGACGAAGTCGGCCTGGATGGGAAGCTCGCGGTGCTCCTTGCCGCGGTCAATGAGGACTGCGAGTTGGACGCGGCGCGGACGTCCGAAGTCAATCAACTGGTCGAGCGCGGCGCGAATCGTGCGCCCCGTGTAGAGCACGTCATCGATGAGGAGGACGTTGCGGCCCTCCACGTCGATGGGCAAGTCCGTGCGGTTGACGATGGGGTTGGCGCCGACGGTCGAGAGGTCGTCGCGGTAGAGCGTGATGTCGAGGACGCCGACGGGCGGTCGCTCGTCTTCGAGGTCGGCGATCTTGTCGGCCAGCCGATGCGCGAGCGGGACTCCGCGCCGCTGGATGCCGATCAGGTAGAGATGGCCCGCGCCGTGATTCTCCTCGACGATCTCGGAGGCCAGCCGGGCCAGCGCGCGGTTGATCCGCATGCCGTCCATGATGCGCGCTTTCTCGACCAGATCCATCGGCGCGGATACTAACACAGGGGCGGCGGCGGATGGAAGGTTGAGACAAGGCCGAAGCCCCGCCGTCTCCGCCCAGGCCAGGAGCCGGCGGGGTCGGCGTGCGCCGGGTCGCTGACCGCTTATCACTTTGAGCGACAGTTCCGGCTTGCCTTCGTTAGGCGAGGTGTTCTGGAGGTCAGCCGGCGGGCTGAGGGCGACCGGGCAGGCTCATCTCTCCAACAGGAGACGCCGCCGACCCCGCGCGTCTTTGGTGAGTTTGACCGAGCACATCCATGGCCTGGTCTTTCTGCTGCCCGTTGACGGCACCTTCAGCATCCAGGATTTTTTGAAGAAGTGATACCAGCGCCGCCCGGCGGTGTAGAGGATGAGGTCGATGACCCTGTCGGCGTCCAACTCCTCGCGCTTGAACGGCAGCGCGGCGGCCTTTTCCAGTTCTTTCGGCCCCTTCGCAAAGTCGGCGAGGTCAGGCAACTCCTCGCCCGAAGTCACCTCTGCCGACGAGCGAGGCCCCGACGACAGGAACGCGATCAGGTAGTCGCCATAAAGCGCTTCCGGGTACCGCCTGAGCAGGAACTGGTCGCTTTCGCCGCCGGGCGAGACTACCGGGCTAAGAGTAAAAGTCTTCCGGTCGTGGACGAAGAGCTGCGCGCCGGGGCGCATCACCCTGAAGGCGACCTCCTTCCAATCCTCCTGCAAGAAGGGCAGCATGCCCGAATCCACTACCAGCACGTTGCTTTCACGCACCCCGCTCTCGAAGGCCGACGGGTGTCCCTCGAAGACGACTACGGTGTGCCCGATGGCGGCGAGGCCGACCAGGATGCCGAGGAAGGGGACGGCCTTACTCTTATCCTCCACCAGCGCTTTCAAGTATGTGTAGGAGACAACGGAGATGTTCTACGGCGGGTCGGGGGGCAACATCTTCCGCATGGCCTCCTCCGACGACCGCGGTACGCTGCCGGGTTTGGGGACGGGCACGGGCATGAGTAACCTCCCCGGCGTCACGATGGCGACGGAGTGCTGCCCCTTAAGCTTCAACACCTCCGCGGCGGCCTCGGGCGCGAGTCCTTCGACGCCGACCGGGTACTCGCCGGTCGCTGAAAGTCTGCGGGCCCGTCTGAAGACCTCGTCCATGTCCGAGAGCAGTTCAACGCCGGGCATGTGGGGCTGGAAGATGTCCTCAGGCTCCGGCGAGCCCTCGAAGCTCTTGACGTGCTGTAGCTCCATTGTCGCCTCCTGCTGACGCTCCGGGCGCGTAACGCCTGACGGTAGGGACGTGCCGTTTCGACGCAGGCAAAGGCATACGTCTGGCGGTCATCAGTGAGACCGGCGGATGCTCGCTGGCAGGGAACCCCGCGTGATGTCGCAAGATAGTTCGGGCGGGGCGGGGTGTCAATGTGGCCGGGTCGCTAAAAGGCTTATCACTTTTTGCGGGGCCGTCAGCCACTTGAACATCCAAAATAATAAGTGGTCAGGCGACCGATTCATTGACTCCCGAAATCAGGTAGGGTATAAGCCGCCTATCGAATACGGGCAGGCCGTCAGCAGTCTCGTTGGCGCACTCATTATCTCAGCGCCTCTCCGCTGTCCTTAACCACACTATCGCCGCCACACCCTTCGACCTGGCGATTTAAGGAGAAAAGCATGAAGACCATTCCATCCGCAGAATTAACTTTTCGCGGCAGGGCAGCCGCGCGCTCGGATAGAGCCGCCGGACTACGGCTTCGCGGCCTGGCCTCGCTCGTGCTACTGGCTCTAATAAACGCCGGCTGTGCCACGACGCCTGTGCCCACTGACTCCGCAAGCGCCTGCCCCGGCAACCCCGCCCAATTTAATCCCGAGTTTAACTCATGGTTCGAGACGGGGGCCGTCAGCCTGAACGGCGTGGTCAAGCCTGCCGACAGCCTCAACTTTCCCGACCAACCGAATTGCAGCTTCTACAAATGGGCGGAGCAGATGTTCCTGTGGCTCAATTCGCCCGCGCCGTCCTCCTACGGCGGCGGCGAACGCATCTTCGCCTCGCCCGCTTTCTACGATGTCTCGCCTCCCGGCCAATACTACGACGCGTACGGCCACCTCTATGGCCGCATCCTGATCCCGCACGCGGGCGGCTCGTCAACGACGTTGCAAAATATGGCACTGCGCCCCGCGAAACCTGGGCCGCACGGCCTGCCCGTCATTATGGGCGAAAGCGGGAGGATGCTCGAAATCCAGCGCCCGCAGTTCGGGCCGAACGGGAAAACACTCATCCTCAACGAGAGGGGCGAGGCCGTCGAGGTGGAACGCATCGCGATGGGCGGCGACAAGCGACCCGTCTTCTTCGACAGGAACGACAGGGAGATACCGGGCGCGAAACCGCTCATCCAGGAGAAGCTGAAAGAGGTGAAAGACCTGAACCGGGAACTCATCGTCCAGAAGTTCGTGGTCGAGCAGAACCCTGTGTTCCTGGATTTGAACGGCAACGTCGTCACCGCCGAACAGGGGCAGGCGGACGGCGCAGTCCTGATGGCGCAGAACGGCTCGCTGGTCTACTACCAGATCATGGTCAACGACGTCTACGCTTACTATGAGACGTTTGTGTCGCCCGGCCCGTTCGCGGGCAGCGACAAATTCCTGACGACGGCGCCGCTGTTGAATCAGCTCAAAAGCTACGCCATCGGCCACGGGCTGCCGGGCCCCGAGCCTTTCCCCGACCCGAACGCTCTGGCCGTCGAAATCAAGACCGCGTGGGTCGAGGCCGCGGGGCTTCCGGACAGCAGCTACATCACGATGAACGCCCGGATACCGATCTACAACAAGGTGAACTCCAAGCTGTGGCAGAGGGCGAACAACTACAAGGTGGTGAAGATGGCGCTGGTGGGCATGCACGTCGTGGGGAGCGCAGCCGGCCACCCGGAAATGATCTGGGCCACGTTCGAGCACGAAGACAACGCGCCTAACGCCAAATACCGATACAACTCCAAGAGCGGGCTGAAGACAGTAAACCCCGACTTCAGTAAAGCCTTCCTCTTCTGCGCGAGCAATCCCCCTCTCGGCGACTTGAACAAGCCGCACATGATAATGAACGACAACCCAACGGGAAACCCGGATGACATCATCGGCTTTGGCGGCTGGGACATCAGCCCAAGCAACACCATCCGCGGGAACGCATGGGGGGCCGTGTTCGGCGTCACACCGAATCCGGCACCGGGAATCAACTCCGACGCCGACTCGAACAGCGAACTCATCTCGCTCAACAACAGTGTGCGCGGGATGCTGGACAGCGCCGACGTGCGCGGCAAGTACATCCTGACGGGCGCGACCTGGGTCATCAACGGGGCGGACTTCACAATCGACAGTCCGGGCAGTTTCGGCACCGGAAACACCCAGATTGTGGACGGCATGGCTGTCGGCACAAGTCAGATGGCTAACACCACCATGGAGACGTATCAACAGGCGCTGAACACCACCACACACCAGACGACCTTCAATAAGGCCGCAAACAACTGCTTCAGTTGCCACGAACACAGTACGACCAACGTGAGCCACATCTTTGTCGATCCCATTACCGGCCTCAGGCTGAAACCGCTTTTCTAGCGGCCCACGGCCACGCGACCGGGAACTGAAGGCGTCGCGCAAGGCGAGCGACTGTCGCCGGCCCGTGTCGGCTTTTATTACCGGCAGAAGGTGAGCAGACGGATAAAGCTCACGGCCAGCTTCGTGCGCGAACATCTGCCGCCGCGGCTCCGAATGTTCAAGTGGCCGGTGGCTCCCCAAAAATGATAAGGGGTTACGGGTTGGGCCGCTATTGACAGACCGCACGCGCGGGCATATCTTTTCCCAGCTTTCCGCCGGCGGTCTCGACCTTCGGAGACAGGAGGAGGACTGAAGATGATTACGGACGACGAACTGCGGCAAATCCTGCCCGCGCTCCCGCCAGATAAGCGCGCGGCGTTTCTGCCGCACCTGCAAAGCGCGATGAACGAGTTCGGCATCACGACGCGTCTACGCCAAGCGGCCTTCATCGCGCAGATCGCGCACGAGTCGACGGGCCTGACGCGCTTCGTCGAGAACCTGAGCTACTCGGCCCAGCGCCTGCGCCAGGTCTTCCCCAGGCGCTTCCCCACAGACGCCCTCGCCAAGACCTTCGATCGACAGCCGGAGAAGATCGGCAACTTCATCTACGCCAACCGGCTCGGCAACGGCGACCCGGCCAGCGGCGACGGCTTCCGCTATCGCGGGCGCGGGGCCATCCAGCTCACGGGCCGAGACAACTACCGACGCTTCGGCCAGATTCTCGGCCTCGACCTCGAAGGCAACCCCGACCAGGCCGCCACTCCCGAAGTGGCCTTCCGCACCGCCGCCGCCTTCTGGAAGACGAACGGCTGTAACGAGCTGGCCGACAAGGACGACATCGTCAGCATCACGAAGCGAGTCAACGGCGGCACCATCGGCCTCGACGAGCGCAAGAAGCTCTACAACCGCGCCAAGCAGGTCATCAAGAGCTGAGCGCGCGCGCCTTAAGAACTGAGCACGCGCCTTTCGTCACAGCGCGTGCCCTCGTCACAGCGCACGCGCCCTTGTCACTCCGCCGCGAGCGCGACACGCGCGCGTCCCTCGTCCGACGTAACGCGGCTGCTCTCCTTCGCCGGGGCGTCGCGGCGCGCGTTGATGACCGCCTCGGCGAAGCGCTCCATCTCTTCGAGCTGCGGGCTGCACTGAAGCAACAGCAGCCCGACGCCCGCGGCCTCGAACTCATCCACCCTTTCCGCCACGCGTTCGGGCGTGCCGACGAGGCCCGAACGCAGTCCGCGGTTCGAGACCGAATAGTCTTCGAGCGAGACGCGCCGTTCGAGCCGTGTGTTGGCGAGCCACTGCTGATAGTTGCCGTAGCCCGCGGCGGACTGCTTCACGTCCGTGATCCGCTTCAGCTCTCTCTGGGCCTCTTCCTCCGTGTCGCGGACGATTGAGTAGGCGGCGACGCCGTACTTCAACGGCGGCAGCCCCAGGCGCTCGCGCCGCCGCTCCATGTCCGCGACCTTCTCGCCGACGCGCGCAGGCTCGTCGCCGTGCATCACGTATGCGTCGCAGTAGCGCGCAATCGTCTCCTTGGCGGCCTCCGACTCGCCGCCCGCGTAGATCGTGGGCCGCGGCTGAGACTTCGGCTTCGGCTGGATGACGGCGTCCTCGACGCGGTAATACTTGCCGCGGAAGTCGAAGTGGTCTTCCTTCCAGAGCCGGTCAACCACTTCGAGCCACTCGGCTGTGCGCGCGTAGCGGTCGTCGTGTTCGTCGAACGAGACGCCGAACTTCTTCGCCTCCTCGGCCCACCAAGCGGAGACGACGTTCAGAGAGAGCCGACCGCCGCCGCCGATGTGGTCAATGTTGGCCGCCTGCTTGGCGAGGAGCGCGGGATTGTGGAAGGTCGGGCGCACGGCGACCATCAGCTCAAGGCGGCGCGTGACGGCGGCGAGCGCCGCGGCGGTTGACCAGGCGTCGAGCGACGGCGCGTCGACGCCCTTGATGTCGTTGAGGCCGAGTTCGGCCACCAGCGTCAGGTCGTAGCCGATCTCCTCGCTGCGCCGCGCGAGCCGGCTCGCGTAAGACCAGCTCGCCTCCATTCCCTCGTCGTCCACGTTCCTCAGCCAGCCGCCGAAAACCGGGAGCCAGTAGCCGTAGCGCATCTCTGCACCTCCTCTTCGAGAAAATCGACCAGCCGCGTGTGCGGGTCGAAGCCGACAATCGTTTCCGCGTCGGCGACGAAATTCGAGAGCGCGTTGATGTCGTAGAAGTAGACCGACCCGTCGCGCTCGTCCTCTATGTACTCGACGCCGCCCAGGTCGAGCTTGCCCCGCGCGGCGATTCGTTCGACCGCCTCGACCGTCTCACGCGGCGGCGTACAAGCCTCAACCCTCAAACCCTTCTTCGGCGCGTCAACGAGGCAGAGTTCAAAATCCCTTTGGCCGCCGCCCGGTCTCAAATCCTGTTGGCCCCTTGCTTGCTGGCCGCCCGCTTCCTGCCGTTGCTGCTGTTCTTCCTCGCGCTCGACCTGACAAATCTCCGCCGGGCAGAGGTTGAAGCTCTCGCCGGTCGTGTAGACGCGGATGGCGTAGAGAAAATTCCCGCCGAGCGTCTCGACGCGCGTGATGTGGCCGCCGCGCGCGTGAATGAACTCCTGCACGAGCGCCGTCGAGTCGAGGCCAAGCTCCAGACGCCCGTCCTCAGCCGCGAGCGCGAGCGCGCCCGGCGAGTCGAAGCGCGTGACGCCAGCGCCGCGCCCGCCGATGTTCGGCTTGACGACGACGGGGAAGCGTAGGTCTTGCGCGGCGAAGACAGCTTCCTTCGGATGGTTGATGACGCGAGTCGGCGGATACGGCAGTCCGAGCGAGTCGAGCAGAGCGAGCTGCGCGGCCTTCGACGTTTCTATACGGAAGGCCTCGTGCCCGTTGACGACGCGCAGGCCCTTGCGCTCAAGGTGCGCGAGGTATTCGCGCGTGTAGAAGACGGCGTTCGCGTGGCCGCGCAAGGCTGCCGAGGCGCTCATGCGGTTGAAGAGGAGCGCGAAGCCTTCCTCTTCGCCCGAAGGATCGAAGCGCCGGCGGCTCGCGTCCAGACGGACGTAAGGGGTGCCGCGCCTGTCCAGCTCTTCGAAGAGCGGGCGGAACCATTCGGGATGCTCGTAGTAGATCGCGATGGGCTTGTGGTGCGTGTTCATCATCTTCACCGGGAAAGCGTCTGGAACAGTTGTCGGAAAAAAGTGAAAGGCCGCTCAGCTTCGAGCGGCCTTCGTGTAAACTCTTGAACGTCTCGGAACCCGTCTAAGTAACACTCCCGCCCGGCAAGCCTGTCTGTAGAGCGCGGCAATACATACAACAACACATGCAGGCTTTGGCTGCGCGCGCGACTGCGCGAGTCGCCGCGGCGTTCCGGAGTTTCATGGCGGAGAGACTAAACATGCAGGC
>JALZHC010000138.1 GCA_030914105.1 Acidobacteriota bacterium | reverse complement strand
GGGCGGCACGTCCGTCGTCGCCGAGTTGCGGGAGGTTGAAGGAGCGCGCGAAGACGCGCTCGGCGGCGTCGCCTTCGCCCTGCGTGAGATAGTCGAGGGCCGTCCGCGGACTCTTCGAGAGGATTATCTGCCTGACCACCCATTGCAGGATGAGTGGGTTAGACTCACACTTCTGGATGAGATCGTCGCGGTCGAGCTGCGCGAAGTTCTGTGGCCTGGGGGTGCGCTCGATGAGTCGGCGGAGGAACTCGCGCGCCTCGTCAATCGACATCGCGTCGAGTTCGACGTTGGTCACGTCGTCGCGGTCAACGAACGAGCGCGTGGTGATGAGTGTGGGACAGGCGGCGCTCTGCGCGAGGAAGTCGAGGCAGCGCGCCTGCTCTTCTTTATCTATGGTCTCGAAGTTGTCGAGCACGACTAGCGTCGGGTGCGCGGCGACGAGTGCGGCCACCTCCGCGGCCTTTGGTTCGGGGGCGAGCGTGCGCAGATTGGCGTGGCCGAGCTGCGTGGCGATCTCGTCGAGCAGCGTCGCCATACTAAAGTCCGCGCGCCGCAACGAGCTGGCCCAGGCGACGCGGCCTTTGAAAACGTCTTCGGTCGCGCGCACCACCTCGGCGGCCAGCGTCGTCTTGCCCGTGCCGCCCGGCCCCCAGAGAGCCACCAGTTGATTGGTTCCCGGCGAGAGTTCCTTGCTGAGATGCTCGACGATGTCGCGCCCTTGCTTGTCGCGACGCGCGATGAAGCCGACGACGGGCGGGCGCGGGATGAGAGACGCGGCGTGCGCGCCGGCGGCCTGCTTCTTCTCTGCAACAGCGGCCTGACTCTTCCCCGCGCTTACGGGCTGATCTTTCTCTGTCTGGCCGACGGGTATCGCGGTGCTCGCGCGGCGTTTAGCTTTTAATTCTTCCGCGGCGCTACGGATTCCGTTGGCGATGTCTGTGAAGGCGTCATCCCTGTTAGGCCATTTCGTGACGGGTCGCCTGTCTTTGGGCAGCGACTGAAGCCTGCCGAAAGGTACGCCCGTCAGATCACATGGTCGCAGTATTATGGGGATGATGAGGGCCTCGCCGTCCCTGTGCCTCTTCATGGCGAGCTTTAGCTCAACGTCGTAGCAGTATTTTGAGGCGATGAAATTGGCGCTGACCAGTAGCAGGATGATGTCAGCGGATTTCATGTGCTCGTCAATCTCCCCCGCCCAGTCGTTCCCCGCGCCGATGCGGCGGTCGTGCCAACTGCTGATGACGCGTCGCCGTTTGAGCAATGCGAGATGAGTCTCCAGCAAGTCCCGCAGTTTCTCGTCCCTGTGCGAGTAAGAGTAGAAAACTTTTATCGCTTTTTTGGGCTGAGGCTCTTTCCTCATCGCAAGTTCCTTTTAATCTCCCAGTTCTCCGAGGGGTCGTGGCGCTCATGCGCAGGCATGGCGTCGCGAGTGTGGTCATTGCCCGTTGAAGCGAACGCGTGCGGTTCAAACTATAGCGGCAAACGGCGTGCGGGGGAATGTTTTTATTCGGGGCGGCGGAGGCGCGGGAAGAGGAAGAAGACGAGTGCGGCGGGGACGAGGAGCGCGAGGTTTCGGAGCGCCGTGGAGACTCCGAGCTGGCTGGCGATGAGCTGGCCGAAGCAGCCGCATTCGAGCGGCTCGCCGTGGAGGACGTAGACGTAATAGAGCGCGTAAGCCGCGAAAGCCGCGAGCAGAAACGCGGCGAGCGACGCGCCCACGCGCGCCGTGCGCGGGAAGATGAGCAGGACGGCTGCCGCAAGCTCTGAGGCGATGACAATGATGGCGACGGGCCAGAGCAGTCGGCCTTCAAAGAGGTTCGAGAGGTTTGCGACGAAGCCGCGGATGGTGAAGAGCTTCGCTCCCGCGGCGAAAAGAAAGAGCGCCGCGAGTCCGAAGCGGCTGACGTGGACGAGGAGTTTTAAAAGCGTATGACGCCGCACTCTCTTAAGCCCCGAAGGGGCGTCATGCGAAGGCCAGGGACAGCGCCCCTCCGCTTGCCGCTAAGCGGCTTGTTGCTGTTGTCCGGCGAGGGAGACGACCTTTTCGGCGGCGTCCTTCATGCCTTCGGCGACAGTGAAATTGAGGCCGGAGTCGCGCAAGACGCGCTGGCCCTCTTCGACGTTCGTGCCTTCGAGCCGGACGACGACCGGAACCTGGATGCCGATATTCTTCGCCGCCTCGACGACGCCGCGCGCGACCATATCGCAGCGGACGATGCCGCCGAAGATGTTGATGAGGACGGCGCGGACGTGCTCGTCTGCCAGAAGGATTCGGAAGGCCGCCTCGACGCGCTCCTGCGACGCGCCGCCGCCCACGTCGAGGAAGTTCGCAGGCTCGCCGCCCGCGAGCTTGATGATGTCCATCGTCGCCATCGCCAGTCCTGCGCCGTTGACCATGCAGGCGATGTTGCCGTCGAGCTTGATGTAATTTAAATCAAACTTCGAGGCTTCGATTTCGAGCGGCTCCTCTTCGTTGAGGTCGCGCAGGGCGTGGAAGTCGGGGTGGCGGAAGAGTGCGTTGTCGTCGAAGTTGATCTTGGCGTCGAGCGCGAAGAGCCTGCCGTCCTTCGTCAGAAGGAACGGGTTGATCTCGACGAGCGAGGCGTCCAGTTGCTCGTAGGCGTTGAAGAGCGCCTGCATGAACTTCGCCGCCTGGCCCACGAGCTGCGCCGGAAGGCCGAGGCCGAAGGCGAGCTTGCGCGCCTGGAAGGAGCGAAAGCCGACCGCGGGGTCAATCGTCTCCTTGAGGATCAGTTCAGGAGTTTTGGCGGCGACCTCTTCGATGTCCATGCCTCCGGCTGAAGAGGCCATGAAGACCAGGCGGCCCGAAGCTCGGTCGAGCACGATGCCGAGGTAGAACTCTTTGTCAATCGGCAGACCTTCTTCGACCAGGAGCGTGCGCACCTCGCGGCCTTCGGGGCCGGTCTGGTGCGTGACGAGCTTCATGCCGAGCATGTGGCGCGCAATCTCCTGCGCCTCGTCGGCAGAGCGCGCAAGCTTCACGCCGCCACCCTTGCCGCGCCCGCCCGCGTGTATCTGCGCCTTGACGACGACCACGTCCGTTGCCAGCTCCTTCGCCGCGTGGTAAGCCTCTTCGGGCGAGCGCGCGACCAGCCCGCGCGGCACCGCGACGCCGTACTTCCGCAAAAGCTCCTTCGCCTGGTATTCGTGAATCTTCATCCTCGAACCTCTTCGCCGGCCAGACTTCCTCCGACCGCCCGGAATTTTGTTTGACTGTAGATGGAACGCCGACGAGTGTAACGGGACGCACCGCGACATCGCAAGTGAAGCTGTCAGCACTCAGCTTTCTGGAAGCCGTCACGGATTCGTCGTGTGTTTGCCTCATCAGGAAAAGCGAGGTGAGGCGATGACTTTGGCGCTGACGCTGCTTTTTGCGTTCAACCTCTATGCGAGGGCCGGAAGGATAAGGTAGAGAGTTTCAACTCTTCGTTGGCATCCCTGGGTGAAAATTGCAAGCGGGACGGAGGCGACGACCGTCCCGCTCTTTTTTTGTCTCGCGGCAGTTTTTCGTCTCGCCGCGCCTTTCGATTCTCGCGCGCCGCTTGGGAGTTCTCCCAAGCGGCGCGTCTCGCTTAGTCGCGGGCTGACGCTTCAACTTGCCGCGCGGCGGCGAGCGCGTTACGCTTCCTGCCTCGGACGCTCTAAACAGACGGCGCGGCCACCGAGGAGAAAGCCATGAGCGAAGTCGTCGTGACCTCCCTTTCAAACCTGCGCAACGAAGTCAGCTACGGCGACGGACGCGTGCTCATCACGGACGAGCCTTCGGAAGTCGGCGGCGAGGACGCGGGGCCAGACCCTTATACTCTGTTGCTGGCGGCGCTCGGCAGTTGCGTCTCGATGACCGTCACGCTTTACGCGCGGCGTAAGGGTTGGCCGCTCGAGCGCGTCACCGTTCGTCTGCGCCAGCGGCGCGTCCACGCGAAGGACTGCGCGGTCTGCCAGAGCACGAGCGAAGGCTTCATCCATCACATCGAGCGCAGCGTCGGCCTCGAAGGCCCGCTCGACGAAGAGCAGCGCGCGCGCCTGCAAGAGATCGCGCACAAGTGCCCCGTCCACCGCACGCTGACCGGCGAGGTCGCGATCACGGAGCTATCGGACGAGCCGGGCTGACTTTGCCGGACGAAACGAAGCGACTTTGGCGGACGAGGCAAGCTGACTTTAGCCGACGAGGCGAACTGACTTTGGCGGATGCGTCGCGCTAAGACTCCCGCTCGGTCGCCTTGCCCGGCTGGCCGCGCGGCTGTTTAAATGTCCGGCGAACGAGTTTTCTGACTTCGCCTTCATAGATGAATCTTCTATCTCCGCCTTCGTAGATGAAACCGATGAAACGTCCGCTGCTTCCCCTTATCGTCCTCGCTTTCGTCTGCTGCGCCTCTTGTCAGTCGGAGAGCAGGAACGAGTCGGCGGCCAGCCCGGCCGGGCCAGCGGCGACGCCCACGCCCGCGACCACGCCGCTGCCGCCCGGCGCGGAGGAATTATCCGACGAGCGTTTCCAGAGGGACGTGCAGCAGAACCCCGAAGACCCGACGGCGCACTTCAACCTCGGCAGCTTTTATCTCACCGAGGGCAAGTTCGCGGAGGCCGCCGAGCAGTTCAACTTCGTCGTCTCGAAGAACCCGAAGGACGCCGAGGCGCTGAAGCAGCTCGGCGTCGCCTACGCCTCTTTGAACCGGCTCGACGAAGCGATTGATGCCTTCAAGCGCGCCGCCGAACTCGCGCCCAAGAGCGTGGAGCTGCACCAGCGTCTCGCCGAAGCATACGAGAAGGCGGGACGGCAGACGGAGGCCGCGCGCGAGCGCGCAGAGCTTGCGCGCCTCCAGCCGAACGAGCACGCGAAGGAACTCTACAAGCAGGGCAAGTACGTCGAGGCCGTCGGCGAGCTTCAGAAGCTCTCGAACAAGAACGAGGAGACCTACCTCGTCCTCGGCAACGCGCTGCTCAAGCTGAACCAGCCGAAGGAGGCCGTCTCCGATTTTCAACAGGCTATCCGCATGAACCCAAAGTACGCCGACGCATACTTCCAGCTCGGCAACGCCTTCGACCGCTTGAACCGCGAAGAGGACGCGGCCAGGTCATTCCAGGAGGCCGCGCGCCTCAACCCGCACGACGCAGACGCCTTCTTCAACCTCGGCAACACCTACAGCAAGCTGAAGCGCGACCGCGAGGCCGCCGACGCATACGCGCAGGCCGTCACGCTTAACCCGCACGACGCAGACGCGCGCTTCAGCCTCGCCGTCCTGCGCCTGAAGGGCGGCGACGTGCGCGCGGCCACCGAGCAGTACAACGCTCTCAAAGAGATCAACCCGCAGACCGCCGAGCGGCTCCAGCAGCTTATCGGCAAGAGCGCCGCGTCGAAGTAGCTTACGCGCGGGCAGCAGTTCAGAGTTCGAGGCTAGAGTTCGAGGCTTCAGCTTGTCGTTCAGAGTTCAGGCTTTGACTTATCAGTTCAGAGTTCAAGCGTCAGCTCAGTTCAGAGTTCAGGCGTCAACTCGTGCCTTCCTGAAAGCGACAGGCCGAGGACTGAACCTGAGCGCCACCCCTTGCCGACGGTTCTCGAGAAGCGGCGCGCCGAACGTCCTTGACTTGCCCGCCGGTTTCGCGTAAAAGTTCGCCGTCGCGTTCGTTCTTTTCGTCAGCCGCGGGCGTCAATGCCTCCCGCACTTTCTTCAAATCAAAAAGGAGCGCTCCCCCATGCGCCGTATCGCCTTCGCAGTCTCTCTGCTCGCCTGTTCCGCCCTCGCGCTTTCCTTCCCGGCCCTTCGCTCATCGCGCGCCCAGAGTCTCGCGGCGGCGGGCGCGAAGGCCAGGGCAGACGCCTTCGAGTCCGTCGAGCAGAGTCTCATCAACGAGATCAACCTCGTGCGGGCGCACCCGGCGGAGTACGCCGCCTACCTTGAGCAGATGCGGAAATATTTTGTCGGCAACGAGCTGCGGCGGCCCGGCAAGCCCGCGCTCGTCACAGCGGAGGGCGCGGCGGCGCTCGACGACGCCATCAGGTTCCTGCGCACGGTCAAACCCGCGCCGCCGCTCAGCGCCGCGACGGGCATGTGCCTCGGCGCGCGCGAGCTGGTCAAAGACCAGAGCGCGTCGGGCGCGACCGGCCATCGAGGGGCCGACGGCAGCCTCTGCGAGCAGCGCACGCAACGCTTCGGCAGTTGGACGGGCGACATCGGCGAAGACCTCGACTACAGCGACGACACCGCGCGCGACCGCGTGCTCATGCTCCTCATAGACGACGGCGTCGCCAACCGCGGCCACCGCCTGCGCCTGCTCAATTCAGACTACAAGGTCGTCGGCGTCGCCTGCGGCAGCCACAAGCTCGGCGGCATGTGCGTCATCACCTTCGCCGGCAGCTTCACCGATAAGCCCGGCGCAGCGCAGAAGGGCAAACAGGACGCGCCCGCTGCAAAGGCTCCCGCGGCGAAACGCTTTTGACAGTCTCCGTTTCGTGAGAAGACTAAAAGGGCTTGCGGCGCACGCGCCGCAAGCCCTTTTCATACTCCGCCTCGTGTGTGTCAGCGCGTCCGGCCCGCCTATCCTTTGAACAAGTCCAGCTCGCGCGCCCGCCTCATTCCATCAGTCAGACACAGCCAAGCCTCATAAGGCATGTTGCGCCTGGCATAGTTGCAGCGGATGCACGCGGGCACGACATTATCGCGCGTGTGACCTTGCGAGTTGTCAATCCGGTCTAAGGTCATCCGCAGTCCCGTCTCACCGCAGTAGCGACAGCCGCCCGCGATGAGCGTCTCGATCTCCTGCTTCGTCAGGTCGCACGCGTGACCGCGCAGCTTATCCGACCTGCGCGCCTCGCGCAAAATAAAACGCGCAACGTCAACGCCCGCTGCGCGCATTTGCGAGAACATGAGATTGCGCCGCTTCTGCCACGCCCGCTTCTTGTCCAGGTCTTTGTACGGCATAAAGTGAGGGTGGGCAAAAAATCGGGATGACTGGATTCGAACCAGCGACCTCTCGCACCCCAAGCGAGCGCGCTACCAGGCTGCGCCACATCCCGTCGTCGGCGGATAGTATCTCTGGAAGCGGCTGTGCGAGTCAAATGAGGCGCGGCGGAAGTCGGCGCGGGCGCGTTGTTGCTTTAGCGCCTGTGCGCGCCGGGCTTGGGCTTGTCGGCTTCGAGGAGGAGGAGGATGTCGCGGAGTTGCTCGCGGAGGCGTCGGAGGGCTGCGCGTCGGTCGTCGGTCAGGCGCGGCGGCGGTTCGGGCTGGAAGGTTGTCGGCGGGGCGGAGTCTTCTTGTGAGTCGTCGAAGGCGCGTGGCGGTTCGTCTTCGGAGGGCGCGTGTGTCGAAGGTACGAACGAGGGCGACGGCGTCGGCCCGGCGGCCTGCCCGCTCATCTCCGGCGTGACGACTTTGAGCTTACTCGCACCGCGCAGCTCGTTCGTGAGTCGCTTCTTCGCGCCGGCGATTGTGTATTGGTCTTCGTAGAGCAGTTCTTTGATACGGAGCACCATCTCGACGTCGCGCTTGCGGTAGGTGCGCTGGCCCGCGCGGTTCTTCTGCGGCGCGAGCATTGGGAACTCCGACTCCCAGTAGCGGAGCACGTGCGCCTGTATCCCTGTGATCTCGCACACCTCTCCGATCTTGAAGAAGAGTTTTTCGGGGATGGAGACGGCTGCTCGGTTCATATCTTTAAGTGAGA
>JALZHC010000696.1 GCA_030914105.1 Acidobacteriota bacterium | reverse complement strand
GGCTCAAGCTCGTTCAGTTCCGCGTGCTCTTTGTAGGCGACGGTGAAGGTCTGGACGGGGCGCGACATCTGCTCGGCCATGAGCGCGACGTTGGCCGACGAGTCGACGCCGCCGGAGAGAAAGACGCCGAAGGGCACGTCGGCCATCATCCGTTTTTTGATCGACTCGCGCAGCAGCCGGAGAATCTCCGCGCGGTGCTCCTGCTCGCTTGCGTTGCGCGCGCCGTCGCCGTCTCGCGCGGCGTTCGCGCGCGGCAGCGCGTCCCAGTAGCGACGGATTTCGACGCCGCCGTCGCGTGCGCAGACGAGGAGGTGGCCCGCCGGCAGTTTCTGCACGCCTCGGAAGAGTGTGCGCGGCGCGGGGCTGGTCAGGAAGGAGAGGTAGTGGTAGAGCGCCTCTTCGTCCACTTCGGGCGAGACGGACGGGTGCGCGAGGATGGATTTAATCTCGGAGGCGAAGAGGAGGCGACCGTCCTGCTGAGAGAAGTAGAGCGGCTTGACGCCGACGCGGTCGCGCGCGAGCACCAGCCGCTCGCGCTCTGAGTCCCACAGCGCGACGGCGAAGTCGCCCTCGATCTCTTCGACGAAGTCGAGGCCGCGCTCCTCGTAAAGGTGAATGATGGTCTCGCTGTCTGTGCGCGAATGGTAGGCGTGTCCCCTCGCTTCCAGGCCCCGGCGCAGCTCCGCGTGGTTGTAAATCTCTCCGTTGAAGACGAGCCACACGCCGCGCCCCGCACAGCCGCGCATCGGCTGATTGCCGGCGCGCGAGAGGTCAATGATCGACAGACGCCGGAAGCCGAGGCCGAGCCGCCCGTCGTCGAGGATTTGTGCGCCCGCGTCGTCCGGCCCGCGGTGCGTCATCTGGTCGCGCATGCGCTCGACCAGCTCGACGTGGACGCGCCCCTCAGCCGCCCCGTACTCCCAGACTCCGCAGATGCCGCACATGAAACTCAGCTACCGAAACTCGTCTTTAAGTCGCGCCGGGGACAACCGCTTCACCTTTCGCAGGGACGACCGCCTCACCTTTCGCGTCGTTTCTCCGCCGCGCGATCAACTCTAAACGCGCGGCCACGTCTGCGCCAGCGCCGGCGGGCGTGAGCAGCCAGCGCGCCTGGAGCGGCGCGTGCGCGCGAAGCGTCCAGCAGGCGGCGACAGTTTCAAACTTCGAGCCGTAGTCGCGCGAAGACCAGCGCGGCTCAAGCGCGACGCCGCCGAGCGAGTCGAGCGACGCGACGAGAAGCCGCGCGCCCGTCGCCGCGTCGCTAATCTCAACCGTCGAATCATCGATTAATCTAACCTCGCGCCCCTGCGCGGCGTGGAAGATGAACTTGAAGTCGTGCGCGCCGACTCCGGCGAGCGTGTCTGCGATGAGCCAGAAGCCTTCGCGCTTGTCGAAGGCGACGGCGCGGCGGTGTGTGATCGCGCCCGCGGCCAGTCTTTCGTAACCGTAATGCTCGGCGACGGCGAGGTCGCGCGCCGAGTCTGACTCCCAAGCGACGATGCGCGGGCGTGCCTCGTCGCCGATGAGGAAGGGGGTCTCTTCGTTGATGGTGTTCTGCTCCGCTCCGTCAACGACGACGGTCGAGTGGTAGGCGGTCGAGCGGAAGAGCTGGCGGGCGCGCCGATTCGAGGTGTAGACGTATGTGCCTGGGTCGCTGATAAAGCTGACGCCGCGCGCCGAGACCTCGACGGAGAGCGCGTCGTTGTGGCTGTGCGCGCCGCGCCCGCCGAGTCCTGTCCCGCTCGCGCACAGCAGCAGGTACAAATCTCCTTCGCGCAGCACGCACGCGCCCGCGTGCTCGAACATGGCGGAAGTTGCCGCCTGCGCGCCCGTCGTCTCCAGTTGCTCATAAACCCGGACGCCTTCCGCGCCGAGCAGCCAGAAGACCTCTTGCGGCGCTTCCGCTTCAACCTTGAATCGCGGCTCGCTGAAGAGCGCCGCGCCGACGCCGAGCAGGTACGCGTGTTCGTCCGACGCGCGGCGTGCGAGCGCGAGCACGCGACCGCCGTCAGCGTCGCCGACGAGCGGCGCGCGCCCGTCTGGTCGGAGGTAGGCGCGAACGTATTCGAGCATCGCGCGCAGCCGTCGCCAGTGGCGCTCTTCGATCTCGATTGAATTGGCGCGGCAGAGCGCGAAGGAGTAGAGGAAGATTTCCGCGACGAAGCGTTGGTAGCCGGTCGAGGCTTCGCAGTCCGCGCCGTCCGGCAAGACCTGCTTGTCCAACTCGCGCAGAAGCTCGCGCACGCCGAAGGCTCGCCAAGCCGCGGCCTCGCGCAGCTCCGGCAGCATCAGGCCGAGCCAGAAGAGGCCCGCCACGTCGGAGAGGTAGTGGTTGCCGGTGGCGATGTAGGAGAACTCAAGGTTGCGTCGGACGTGCCGCCCGTGCTCCTCGAAGAGCGCGAGCAGGGAGGCGAGACGCCGCTCGTCGAGCGCGCGCGAGCGGCGCAGCAGTCGGAAGCAGGCGACGAGATTTATCGCGCGCAAGCTGACCTCCATCGCGCACGCCCAGTTGGGCCCGAAGCCCGCGGGGTTCTGCGCGCGCCAGCCTTCGACCTGCGCGAAGAACTCTTCCGCAAACGCCTCTTCTCCGGTGAGCGCATAGGCGCGCGCGAGCGTGAGCAGGTGGCCGAGACGGTTCAGCTCCCACAGCGCGCGCACGTCCGAGCCGTCGCCGCGCACGAGCGGCACGTCGCCGTGAAACTGAAGCGGCCAGCGCGCGCCCGACACAGGCTCGCGCAGCCAGTCAACCTCCGCGCCGAACTCCAGAGTTCCGTAGCCGAGCAGCGGCCAGCGGTGCGCCAAAACCTCGCGCGCCTCTTCGACGAGCGACTCGACGTGCTCACGCGCCAGAGCCTTGACGTTTTCACGCGCGCGCGCCGCGACGCTCTCGCGCGCCGCCTCGTCGAAGCCCGCGAAGAAGCGCGGCGTCTCGCGCGTGCGGAAGTGCATGAGCAGTTCCGCACCGCTCAGGCGCGCGAAGTCGGGCGCGAGACGCGCGGCCCGCGACGCACGAGTCGGGGCGCGAGTGCCGTGCTCGTCGGCGAGTTTGCCGAGCATGGCC
>JALZHC010000137.1 GCA_030914105.1 Acidobacteriota bacterium | reverse complement strand
GGTCACGCTCCAGTTCGACCTCAGCCGCGACATCGACGCCGCCGCGCAGGACGTGCAGACGGCGATCTCGGCGGCGGCGCGGCAGTTGCCGCAGGGGATGCCGAACCAGCCGACGCTGAAGAAGGTGTACCCGGCCGACCCGCCGATCATCTACCTGAGAGTCAGCTCGCCGACGCTCCCGCTCTCGCAGGTCAACGAGTACGCGGACACTCTCATCGCGCAGCGCCTCTCGACGATCAACGGCGTGGCCCAGGTGCTCGTCACGGGCGAGCAGAAGTACGCCGTGCGTGCCCAGGTTGACCCCGGCCAACTCGCCGCCCGCGGCATCGGCATCGAGGACGTGGCGACCGCCCTCCAGCGAGGGAACACGAACCTGCCCGTCGGCACGCTCTACGGCATCCATCAAAACCTGACCGTGCAGGCGAACGGGCAACTGACCAACGCCGAAGCCTACCGCACGCTCGTCGTCGCCTACAAAAACGGCGCGCCCGTCCTGCTCAGAGACCTGGGCGACGTGGTTGACAGCGTCGAGAACAACAGGCTGGCGAGCAGCTACAACGGCGAGCAGATCGTCACGCTGACCATCCAGCGGCAACCCGGTACGAATACGGTCGCCGTCGTTGACGCGATTCGCAAACTTCTCCCCACGTTCCGCGAACAACTCCCCGCCTCCGTCACCCTCGATGTCTTGTACGACAGGTCGGACTCGATTCGTGAATCGGTAGGCGACGTTGAGTTCACGCTGCTACTCGCCATCGTGCTCGTCGTGCTCGTCATCTTCATCTTCCTGCGCAACCTGCGCGCTACCATCATCCCGACGCTCGCGCTGCCGACCTCCATCGTCGCCACCTTCGCCGTGATGTACCTCCTGAGCTTCAGCCTCGACAACCTCTCCTTGATGGCGCTAACGCTCTCCGTTGGCTTTGTCGTTGACGACGCGGTGGTGATGTTAGAGAACATCGTGCGCCACATCGAGGCCGGCGAGGGCGTGATGGAGGCCAGCTTGAAAGGCTCGCGCGAGATCGGCTTCACGATTCTGTCAATGACGATCTCGCTGGTCGCGGTCTTTATCCCCGTTCTGTTCATGGGCGGCATCCTGGGCCGGCTCTTCAAAGAGTTCGCCATCACGATCAGCGTCGCGATTCTGGTTTCGGGGTTCGTCTCGCTGAGCCTAACGCCGATGCTGTGCAGCCGCTTGCTCAGAGCCATCAGGGGCCATCACGGGGAAGAAGGCATTGTGGGGGAGAGTGCCGCCGCGCCGGTTCAGGGAGGCGAAGCAAAGGGCGCACGCGCCGGTCACGACGGAGGTGAGCCGCGCGGTGGAGATGAGCCGCGCGGCTGGTGGCGCGTCACCGAGGGCGCTTACAACGCGATGGTTGGCGGGTACAAATGGACTCTGAGGCTGGTGCTGGAGAACAGGCTTCTCACAATCCTAGTCAGCACAGTGCTGGCGCTCGTCACCGGCCTGCTCTTCTACGTCATCCCCAAGGGCTTCATCCCGAACGACGACACGGGCCAGATCGTCGGCTACACGGAGGCCGCCGAAGGGATTTCCTTCGAGGAGATGTCGCGCCACCAGCAGGAACTGGTTGACGCTATCCGCCAGGACAAAAACGTCGCCGGAGTCCTCTCGACCGTCGGCCAGAGCGACGTGAGCGCGGCGAGCAACACGGGCAACATCCTGATTCTCCTGAAGCCGCTCAAAGAACGCGCGCTCGGCGCGGACGACATCATCGAGGAGCTGCGTCCCAGGCTCAACAACATTCCCGGCATACGCATCTACTTGCAGAACCCGCCGCTCGTACAGGTCGGCGGGCAGGTCACGAAGAGTCCTTACCAGATCACTCTGCAAGGCCCCGGCAACACAGACCTCTACCAGAACGCGCAGAAGCTTGAGGACAAGATGGCGCAGCTCCCGCAGCTTCTGGACGTGACGAGCGACATTCAAATCAACAACCCGCAGCTCAACGTCAACGTTGACCGGGACAAGGCCGCGACGCTCGGCGTCAGCGTCCAGCAGGTTGAGAACGTGCTGGACGACGCCTACGGGACGCGCCAGATTTCGACCATCTACGCGACGGCCAACGAGTACGAAGTGATCCTTGAAGTCAAGCCGGAGTATCAGCAGGACGCCACGGCCATCGGCAAGCTTTACGTCCGCTCCGATTCCGGCGCGCTGGTCCCTCTCAGTTCCGTCGCCAGTCTCTTGACCAGCACCGGCCCGCTCCTCGTCAATCACCTGGGGCAGTTGCCGTCCGCGACCATCAGCTTCAACCTGCGCCCCAACGTCTCGCTCTCGACCGCGACCGAGCAGATACAGGCGCTCGCTAAGCAGACTTTGCCCGACACCATCACGACGAGCTTTCAGGGCACGGCACAGGTCTTCCAATCGTCCCTATCGAACCTGACTCTGCTCTTAGGCGTCGCCGTCCTCGTCATCTACCTTGTGCTCGGCATCCTCTACGAGAGCTTCATCCACCCGCTGACGATTCTCTCCGGCCTGCCCTCCGCCGGCCTGGGGGCGCTCTTAACGCTACTGCTCTTTGGCCGCGAGCTGGATGTCTACGCCTTCGTCGGGCTGATTATGCTGATCGGCATCGTGAAGAAGAACGCCATCATGATGATCGACTTCGCGCTGGCCGCGCAGCGCGAAGAAGGCAAGGAGGCGGAAGACGCAATCTATGAAGCGTGCGTCGTCAGGTTCCGTCCGATCATGATGACGACGATGGCGGCTCTGATGGGGACGCTGCCTATCGCAATCGGCTGGGGCGCGGGGGCGGAGTCGAGAAGAGGATTGGGACTGGCTGTCGTCGGCGGCCTGGCCGTCTCGCAAATCTTGACGCTGTACCTCACTCCGGTCGTCTACCTCTACTTCGAGCGCCTGCAAGAGTGGCTCAGCGGCGGCAAGAGGGAAGTGCGGCGCGAGGCTGAAGAGGCCGGCGACGACCTCTCTTCCGCGCCCGCTTAGAGTCAGAGAAACGTTGATGGCGAAGGATCGGAAAGACAGGCGGCAGCACGGCGTAGAGGCACAGGCGTCGAAAGAGATCAACGCTGACAAAGACGCCGAAGCCGGAGACGTTAAGAACCCTTCCGGCAGGGTCGGCATCTCTTCGCTCTTCATCCGCCGGCCCATCACGACCACGCTCGTTATGGTCGGCATCATCGTCTTCGGCCTCATCGGATACCGTGCTCTGCCCGTGAGCGACCTGCCGGCGATTGACTACCCGACCATCAACGTGAGCGCGAGCCTACCGGGCGCGAACCCCGAGACGATGGCGACGTCGGTCGCCACACCGCTCGAAAGGCAGTTCTCAGGCATCGCCGGGATTGATTCCATCAACTCGACCAACGGGCAAGGCTCGACCTCGATCACCCTCCAGTTCAACCTGAGCCGAAACATCGACGCCGCCGCGCAGGACGTGCAGACCGCCATCTCCGCGGCGCTCCCGCAACTACCGCCGGGAATGCCGACGCCGCCGAGCCTTCGCAAGTTCAACCCGTCGGACAGCCCCATCCTCTTCCTCTCGCTCAACTCGCCCGTGCTCCCGCTCTCGACCGTGGACGAGTACGCCGAGTCGCTTGTGGCGCAGCGCATCTCGATGGTCGAGGGTGTCGCGCAGGTGCAGGTCTACGGCGCGCAGAAGTTCGCCGTGCGCGCGCAGATAGACCCGGACGCTCTGGCCGACCGCCGTCTAGGCGTTGACGACGTTTCCAACGCCATCCGAAACGGCAACCCGAACACGCCCGTCGGCACGCTCTATGGCAAGTACAGCAACCTCACGCTCAGAACCAACGGCCAACTCTACAACGCCGCCGCTTACCGCCCGCTCATCATCGCCTACCGCAACGGCACGCCCGTGCGCCTCGAAGACGTGGCGAACGTGGTTGACAGCGTCGAGAACGACAAGGTCGCGAGCTGGTACAACGGCAGCCGCAGCGTGACACTCGCCATTATGCGGCAGCCCGGCACAAACACCGTCGCCGTCGTTGACTCAATCAAGAAACTCATCCCCGCCTTCCGCGAGCAACTGCCGGCGTCCGTCAGCCTCGACGTGCTGATTGACCGCTCGATCTCGATCCGCAACTCGGTCAACGACGTGCAGTTCACACTGCTCCTGGCGAACGCGCTGGTGGTGTTGGTCATCTTCCTCTTCCTGCGCAACCTGCGCGCTACCATCATCCCGACGCTCGCGCTGCCGACCTCCATCGTCGCCACCTTCGCCGTGATGTACCTCCTCAACTTCAGCCTCGACAACCTCTCCCTGATGGCCTTGACGCTCTCGGTAGGGTTCGTGGTGGACGACGCGGTGGTGATGCTGGAGAACATCGTGCGCCACATCGAGGCCGGCGAGGGCGTGATGGAGGCCAGCCTCAAGGGTTCAAGAGAAGTAGGTTTCACGATTGTCTCCATGACCATTTCGCTGGTGGCGGTCTTTATCCCCGTTCTGTTCATGGGCGGGATACTCGGCAGGCTGTTCAGGGAGTTTGCGATCACGATCAGCGTGGCGATTCTGGTTTCAGGATTCGTCTCTTTGAGTTTGACGCCGATGCTGTGCAGCCGTCTCTTGAAGGCGAGTCAGGTCAGAGGAAGCGCGCTTCACGAGGGCGGAGCGCAGACACGTCGCCGCCGCTGGTGGGACTTTACCGAAACCGCGTTCGGCCACGTGCTGCGGGCTTACGAGTGGACTCTAAAGTTGGTGTTAAAGCACAGCCTGACGACCGTGCTCGTGCTGCTCTTGCTGGCGGGCGTCACGGTCTACCTCTTCACCGTCGTCCCCAAGGGCTTCATCCCGAGCGACGACAACGGCACGCTGACGGCGAGCACGGAGGCGGCGCAGGGCATCTCCTTCCAGGATATGTTGAAGCACCAGCAGGTGCTCGCCGACATCATCCAGAAAGACCCGAACGTCGCCACGGTCGGCTCGACGGTCGGCGCGGGAGGCCGGAATTCGGGCGGCAACACGGGGACGATCTTCATCGGCCTCAAGCCTTTGAATCAGCGGAAGCTCAGCGCGGATGAGATCATCGAGGAGCTGAGGCCGAAACTCTCGCATGAGCCGGGCGTCAGAATCTTCATGCAGAATCCGCCTTCGATCAGGGTCGGCGGCGTGTCGTCGAGGAGCCTCTATCAGGTGACGCTTCAGGCGACCAACATTAAAGACTTGTACGACAGCGTGTCCGTCCTCGAGAAAGCGATGCACGGGCTGTCTTCGGTTCAAGATGTCAACACGGACGTGCAGCTCAAGACACCGCAGATCAACGTGACGATAGACCGGAAGAAAGCGGCGACGCTTAACGTCACGGTCGAGGAGATTCAGACGGCGCTCGGCGACGCCTACGGGACGCGCCAGATTTCGACCATCTTTACCCCGACCAATGAGTACGAAGTGATCATGGAGGTCGAGCCGCAGTACCAGCAAGACCCTTCGGCGTTGGGCAAGCTCTACGTCCACTCCACTTCGGGCGCGTTAGTGCCCTTAAGCGCCGTCGCCAGCCTTTCGACCGGCGTCGGCCCGCAGACCATTAACCACCTGGGACAACTCCCTTCCGCGACGATCAGCTTCAACCTGCGCCCGAACGTCTCGCTCTCGACCGCCACCGCACAGATTCAGGCGCTGGCTAAACGGGTACTCCCGGAAACCGTCACGACCACCTTTCAAGGCTCGGCGCAGGTCTTTCAGTCGTCCCTGTCGAACCTGACGCTGTTATTGGGCGTGGCAATCTTGGTCATCTATTTAGTGCTGGGCGTCCTCTACGAGAGCTTCATCCACCCGCTCACCATCCTGTCGGGCCTGCCGTCGGCCGGCCTGGGCGCGCTCCTGACGCTCCTGCTCTTCGGCCGGGAGTTGGACGTGTACGCCTTCGTGGGCCTGATTATGTTAATCGGCATCGTCAAGAAGAACGCCATCATGATGATTGACTTCGCGCTGGCCGCGCAGCGCGAGGAGGGCAAGGGAGCGGGCGAGGCGATCTACGAGGCGTGCGTGGTGAGGTTCAGGCCGATCATGATGACGACGATGGCGGCGCTGATGGGCACGCTGCCGATTGCTATCGGGTGGGGCGCTGGCGCGACTGCGCGCAGGGGTCTGGGCTTGGCGGTGGTCGGAGGTCTGATCGTGTCGCAGGTTTTGACGCTGTATTTGACGCCCGTAGTCTATCTTTACTTCGAGCGCTTCCAGGAATGGATGGAAGGCAGAAGACGGCGCGCGGGGCGGAAGCTCGTGCTGCCCAAGCTGCCCACCCAATAAGTCCCCGGCGACTTTCGGCGAAAGACCGCGGCCGCGACTTTGGAACGCAGAGAATTGACCGACGCACCTCGACGGAAAAGATGTCTTCACGTAAGCATCGCCGATTGTTCGTCGTCACTTCGGTGATGTTTGCGGCGCTCGTGACTCTGATCTGCGCGGCGGGCCAAGTCCGCCAACGGA
Source organism: Acidobacteriota bacterium (assembly GCA_030914105.1). Taxonomy (GTDB): domain Bacteria; phylum Acidobacteriota; class Blastocatellia; order Pyrinomonadales; family Pyrinomonadaceae; genus QHXN01. The sequence goes on along the minus strand of JALZHC010000137.1, from coordinate 1,250 downwards.
CTACACCGGCTTTGCCCAACAGAACAAAGACGGCACATGATATTGGGCATTGCGTAATACGTGACGATAGTATCTTGAGTCAGCCGACGTTCCATTGGGCAAAGCACTGCGCCAGCGCGCCGCGCTGTTCGCTCTCCTGCAACCCTCTCAACCCCTGGCTGATGAACGTCTGAATACTCTCAGGCGGCACGAGCGTCCGCTCGCGGAAGAAGATGAACGGCGGGGCCGCGCCGCGCGGGACGCACATGACTGTCTCCCTGTAGGTCGCGCTGCCGTAGCCGCCCATCGTCCGCGTGTAGCCGAAGTCGAAGGTGACGACGGGGCGTCCGCCCGCAGCTCCCTGCAGGAAGTTGTGAATTCCAGTCCCGACCGCCGGATACCACTGCGAGAATCGCGTGTTGCGCAGGTAGTCCGGCACGGCGGGCTTGGGCGTGAAGGAGAAGCCCAACTGCTGCGCCGTCATCCTCAGCTTCGTGGCGCGATCACCGCGGCGCTTCGCGGCGATGACGATTGCGAGGACGGCGAAGATGAAGATGCCCCCGATACAGAGGCCGCAGAAGACGAGGAAGATTATCGGCCCGATGTCGGAATCGTGGGAGTTGGGCAGGGTCGAATACTGTAAGGCCGCGAAAAAGTTCGGCGGGTTGGGCGCGGGCGTCTGCATGTGGCCGCCTCCTTCGGGTTCGGCGTGCGCGCCGCGAGTGAATTATCCCGGAGCGCGCACGCCGGGTCTTTGCGCTTACTTCTTCCTGACGATGAGGACGCTCTTGCCGAGGTTGATCCTCTTCTCGTTGCCGACGGACTGCACCTTGAAGTTGCCGCCGCCCTGTGCGATGACGGATGCGCCGTCCATGTTGATGAGGCTGCCGCTGTCGTGGCCGGTGAGGCGGATGGTCAGGTTGTTTACGAAGCCGCCGCCCGCGTCAATCGTGATCCTCGCCTGATCGGAGCCGAGCGAAGACATCCTGATCTGGACGTTGCCGCGCATGTTGTCGAAGGCGGTCTTGACGCCCCGGACCAGCTCGTCGAAGCTGCTCCACGAGCCGCCGTTGTAGAGCGTCGCCTGGCATTCGCCGAAGTCGCCGACCCCGTTGATGTAGGACGTGTTCGAGCCGGTCATGTAATTGCCCAGCCGGACGTAGGTGAGGGCGATGCTCACCTGCGGGTCGCGGCACGGGCCGGTGCTTCTCGCGTGGGCAATCTCCTGCGCCGTCGGGTTTCGTAGAGCCTGCGCGCTGACGGTCGCCGAC
>JALZHC010000695.1:1502-3067 GCA_030914105.1 Acidobacteriota bacterium | reverse complement strand
GTCGCTCATCTGCCTCCAGGTGCGATCCCATGAAGTCTCGGCCAGAAAGCCGTCAACCCTCTCGACGCGCGCCGCCGCGTCTTCAACCATCGCCGCCTCGCACGCCCCGACGAACTCCTCCGGCGTGTCGGCGATACGGACGAATCCCTGCTCGCCGTAGGGGCGCACCACGTCGCGGATCGAAGTGGAGACGACGGGCTTCCCGGCCGCGAGGTATTCGGGCGTCTTCGTCGGGCTGATGAAGCGCGTGGACTCGTTGCGCGCGAACAGCAGGAGCGCCGCGTCCCATCCCGCGAGGTAGAGCGGCAGCTCTTCGTAGGACTTCATGCCGAGGTAATGAATGTTCGGGCGGCGCGGCAGGCTGGCCGGGTCAATCTTGACGACCGGCCCGATCATCACGAACTGCCAACGGGGGCGCAGTCGCGCGACCGCGTCGAGCAGCGCGGCGTCGAACCGCTCGTCAATCACGCCGAAGAAGCCGAGGCGCGGGCGCGGTATCGAGGCTTGGTCTGCGGGGTCTGCGACGCCAGCGCGCGCGCGCGCGAAGTGCGCCGCGTCAATGCTCGAAGGGAAGGCTTGGACGCGCGGGTGGCGGTCGCGCTTGGCCTCGTAGAGGCTCTGGCCGCCCGTGAAGACGAGGTCGGCGCGCGCGAGCAGCTCCTGCTCAAGACTTCTGAGCAGCGGCGATGCGCCCTTGAAGGCCGACAGTTCGTCCATGCAGTCGTACACGGTCGCGAGCGGGCGTAAGTGTCGCGTGAACCTGAGCGCCATCGGCGTGTAATACCAGAGGGCGAAATCGCGCACGCCGTAATCGGCCATCAGGCGTTCGACGAGGCACTGCTGCGCGGCGTCGCGCGCGACCTCACTCGTCAAACCTTCCGGCAGGCGCGGCACAGCCACACGCACGCCGCCGTCGCGCTCAGTAACTTCGAGGCGGAGCGGCCCTTCGTCGAAGATCGGCTCTTCGAAGAAGAAGACGCGCCTCCCCGCGGCGCAGCGGCTCATGAGGTGCTGCGGTCGCTGGTAGACGAAGTCCCAGCGCAGGTGTGAAAGGCACACGAGGTCGGGCGGAAGGGTGTCGGTCGTGCCGAGCGGCTCGATACTTCGAGCGTATTTTTTTTGATCCATACCCATAACTTTCCGAGTCGAAGTGAGACTGCCGCCCCGAGCTTCTGTCGAAGCGAGCCGGACAGACTAAAGTTTTCGCCAAAAGGGGTCTATTGAAGATATATGGGGGGCGGTTTGTTGTCTGTTCGCGGACGTACAGACAGCCTTTTATAGAGCACTTGAGCAAACACGTCTGCCGCTAACTGTGAGGACACCATCGAGACGCTCATCGAGCGCGCAGAAAATACCTTTTAATCACATCATCTATCCCCTCGACCGCCCGAACCCGCGAACTAACTCTCGTGAAGAGCCATTCATCGCGCCATGGTTTAGTCTTAGGAACAATGGAGCCTGACGCGACACAGGGGCGGCCTCGTCAGAGCGGGCCGCCCGGCTTGAACCCGAACAACCCGGACAGCCACCTCTTCAAGACTTCCGCGATTTTGACCCACATAAGC
>JALZHC010000695.1:0-1492 GCA_030914105.1 Acidobacteriota bacterium | reverse complement strand
CCCCAAACGTGCTCGCGTTCAATATTAGAAAGCCGAAGCAGGGCGGTCTGTACGGCCACTGACCTTCGGGGCGGAGTATCCGCGGCGGCTCGGTCTCTCATCTTTGGCGGAGGGCGGTAGAGGCCCGTTTGAACTGTGTTCACAAAAGTACAGACGCGCCGTGGGCGTCAATAGTAGGTTGATCTTCCCGCAAGAAATTAAGACCGAAGGATAAGCCGCTTCATTATCCTGAAAGGGGAGTCGAGCATTCACTCGACGTCCGGCGGCGCGGCAGATGTTAACGCTTATCGAGAACGGAGAAATCTACGCGCCGGAGCCGAGAGGCCCCGGCTCTGTTTTACTCTTCGGCGGACGCGTCGCGCGGGTCGGCGAGATTGATGCGCGCGCCGTCGAGGCGCTCGGCTTAGAGCTATCCGTCATTGACGCAACCGGCTGCCTCGTCACGCCGGGACTGATTGACTCGCACGAACACCTCACGGGCGGGAGCGGCGAGAAGGGCTTCAGCACTCAGACGCCTGAGATATTCTTTAGCGAACTCATTGGCGGCGGGATTACTACGGTCGTGGGCTGTCTCGGCTTGGACACGACCACTAAGACCATGCCCGGCCTCCTCGCGCGGGCGAAGGCGCTCAGGGAAGAAGGACTCACGGCCTTCGTCTACACCGGCGGCTACAACGTCCCCCCGACCACGCTGACCGGCTCCGTCCGCGACGACATAATGTTCATCGAAGAAGTGATCGGCGCGGGCGAGGTCGCCGTCTCTGATTTGCGCTCGACCGAGCCAAGCGCGCGCGAACTTGCGAGGCTCGTTTCGGACGCTCACGCCGGCGGGCTGCTCGGCGGTAAGGCCGGCGTCACCCACTTTCACGTGGGCGACGGACGCAAGCGGCTTGAGCCTCTGCGCGCTTTGCTCGACGAATATGATGTCGAACCCGCGTGGCTCTACCCGACCCACGTCGAACGAAGCCGCGCACTCATGGAAGAGGCCATAGAGTTAACCCGCAGGGGCGTCGTCATTGACGTTGATACGGTCGAGGAAGATTTGGCGAAGTGGCTCGGCTTCTACCTCGAACGCGGCGGAGACCCCGCGCGGCTCACCGCCTCCTCCGACGCCTCGATCTCCAGCCCGCGCACGCTGCACGAGCAGATTCAAGATTGCGTCGTCAATCACCGGCTCCCCTTAGAGTTGGCTCTCTTACTCGTGACCGCGAACACGGCCCGCGTGCTCAAGCTCGATGGTAAGGGAAGGCTCAACCCAGGCGCGGACGCGGACGTGCTGGTACTGCGCGCGGGTTCGCTCGAAATCAAAGAGGTGATCGCGGGCGGTCGTCGCCTGATGCGCGGCGGCGAGGTTTGTAAGGCCGAGGCGTTTCTGGAAGACAGTAATCGCAGCGTCTCCCTAAAGGGTAAAAGAGGCGACTGACGGGGCGGCGACGGAGGAAAGTGCCGACCTCTAAAGTTTGTGTCACGCCGTTCGGCTGCGTACAGACCG
>JALZHC010000136.1 GCA_030914105.1 Acidobacteriota bacterium | reverse complement strand
ACCTGAAACTGTCGGCGCGCTCGCGGCTCACGTCGTCGGCCAGCAGGAGCATGCGCTGCCATGCGGACTCAAGGTCGTCGGCGAGGCGCGAAATCTTCGTGATGTCGTAGGGCACGGCGACCTCCGCGACTCCGGCGCGCGCGAAGACCGAGAGGTATCGCGCCGTCGCCAGATCGGGACAGGAGATGCGCCGCCGTCCCACCTTCAGCTCGATGCCGAGCAGCGTGTGCAGAATCTCGACGCCGTCGCTGCGCGCGCTCTTGCCGCTCTTCAACGTGGCCGGAACCGTGTGCGAGCGCGTCCGCATGGCGAGCACGCGTTCGCGGTAGATGCGCGGCGGCCACTCTTCGCGCGCGCGCTCCCTGACCTCGGAGACGAGCGACTCGACCGAGGCGGGGCGCGGCGCGCGCGTCGCGCCCGCGTCGCTCGCCTTCGCGCTCTGCTCTGTCGCGGTCGCGGCTCTCATCTGCAACCCGCAAGCCCGCGCGGAGAAAGAGACGGCAGTCTCGCGAAAGAAGAGACGGCAGTCTCCGCGCCGGCAAAAATCTGTTTCGGGTGAGCGCCCGTCCGCGTCAGCGCAGGCTTGAGACGATTACCGGCTGCACTTCGCGGAAGGCGTTGATGACGCGCCCCGGAAAGAGGCCGAGGTAAAGAACGCCGGCCACGGTCAGGACGAGCACCACGGCCAAGGTCGCCGGGATGCGCGGCGCGCGCCACTCGGTCGTGCGTTCGCGGAAGAACATCACGACGATCAGGCCCAGATAATAATAAACCGAAACCGCCGTGTTTAGCACGCCGATGATGACGAGCCACTTGAAGCCCTGGCCGAGCGCCTGGCTGAAGACCACGACCTTGCCCATGAAGCCCGCGGTTAGGGGCACGCCGAGAAGGCTGAGGAGAAAGAGCGAGAGCGTGAGCGAAAGTGCCGGCGAGTCGAAGCCGATGCCGCGGTAGTCCTCGATGTTCGTGCGGCGGTCGCCGCTGCGCGCGATCAGCGTGACGACGGCGAACGCGCCGAGATTCATCACGGCGTAGGCGAGCAGGTAGAAGACGATTGCGGCGACCGCGTCGTCGCGTCGAGAGGAGTCGGCAGCGCCCGCGGCGACGAAGCCCACGAGCGCGTAGCCGGCGTGCGCGATTGAGGAGTAGGCCAGCATTCGCTTGACGTTCGTTTGCACGAGCGCGACGACGTTGCCCAGGGTCATCGTCAGCACGGCGATCAGCCACAGCGCGCCGAGCCAGGCGTCGTGGAGCTGTGCGCCCGTGCTCACGCGCCCCGTGGCGGCGACAAAGGGGAAGGCCAGAAGGAAGACGCGCATGAAGGCTGCGAAGCCCGCGGCCTTCGGCCCGGCGGCCATGAAGGCCGTGACGGGCGTGGGCGCGCCCTCGTAAACGTCGGGCGTCCAGACGTGGAAGGGCGCGGAGGCGATTTTGAAGCCGAAGCCGATGAGCAGCATCGCCGCGCCCGCGAACAGAAGCGGCGGGTAGAGACCGTCGTTGACGCGCTCGGCGATGGCGCTGATGTTGGTCGTGCCGGCGACGACGACGCGCGCCGCGACGCCGGAGACGACGGGCTGCGCGCTGACCTCGTGCGCCGTCGCGCCGTAGACGAGCGCGATGCCGTAGAGGAGGAAGGCCGAAGAGAACGAGCCGAGGATGAAGTATTTCAGAGACGACTCGTTCGAGCGCACATCGTTGCGCCGGAAGCCGGCCATGACGTAGGTCGCAATCGAGAGAATCTCCAGGCCGAGGAAGATCATCACGAGGTCGTTGCCGGAAGCCATCAGCATCATGCCGACCGTGGCGAACAGAAGCAGCGTGTGGAACTCGCCCGCGGGCAGGCCCTCCCACTCGACCCAGATGGCGGAGATGAGAACGGTGAGCGCCGCGACGATGAGGAAGACGAGCGTGAAGGAGAGGCGCATCGGGTCAACGGCAATCATGCCGTTGAAGGCGGGCTGCTGCGGGCCTTGCGTCGGCCAGAGCGAAAGGGCCGCCCACGCGGTCGCCGCGATCCCTAAGAGCGAGAGGGTGGCGGTCGTGCGCCTCTGCGTCCGGCGCGTGAAGGCGTCGACCAGCATGACGACGACGCCCGTCACCGAGAGGATCAGTTCGGGCATCAGCGCCTGAAAGTTCAAGTCCGGCGCGGTCGGCGGGATTGCGAAGCTAAGGTTCATCGTCTCGACTCTTCCCGGCCCGGCCCGCCGCTCGAACGGAGGCCGGGAAATGAAACTCACCTGGCGGCGGTCGCGCCGTCCTTGCTGCCCGGACGTTTCAGAAGCGCGTTGACGCGCTCGCGCACCATCTGCTTGTAGACGGTTATATCCTGCTGCATACCGTTGTGCGCGGGCGCGTTGAAGTGGCCGTCCTGGTCGAAGAGGACGAGGACGGGGATTCGTTCGCCTTCGGTGAACTGCGCGAGCGCCGCGCCGCCCGGATCGCGGAGCACGGTGACGGTCGTGTGCCGCTCCTTCGCGTAGTAGCGCAACACCTCGTTCGGTATCCGCTTCGGGTCTTCGATGTTGACGGAGAAGAAGCGGACGGGCTTGCCCGCGTACTCCACCTTCAACTCCTCGATGGCGACCGCCTCCCAGAGGCAGGGCACGCACGAAGTCGAGCCGAAAGTGACGACGAGCACCTGCCCGCGCATCTCCGAAGTGTCGTAGAACTTCCCGTCCACGCCCTTCAGACGAAAGCCAAACTGCTTCGGCGCAGCCGTCTCCGTCTCCTTCGCCGCGTCCTTCTGCTGCGCCGCTACGCTCTGACAAAACGCCGCCAGCATCAACAAGAAGATGATTGTCGAAACTCGTCGCATCGTAAAACCTTTGTTACCTTCGTGAATGCCTCAGTGACCTCTGTGGTTAAGTGAAACCGATTTAACCACAGAGGTCACAAAGGATTTCACAAAGAGCGCGAAGAAAGTCATTTCGTCTCCTGCGCCGCGGCGGTGAACGTGCCCTGCGTCTCGCCCGCGACGACGCGCGCGCGCACCTGCTCAATGCTGGCGCGCGAGCGGCTGAGGAAGGGGCGCGGATAAGCGCCCATGTAGAGCATCAGCGCGAGCAGCGGCAGAAGCAGGCCGACCTCGCGCCAGTTCAGGTCTGTGAGACGACGGTTGCGCTCGTCCGTCACGCGTCCGAAGAAGACGCGCTGAACCATCCAGAGCATGTAGACCGAGGCCCAGATAACGCCCGTCGCCGCGAACATCGTCACGGCCCAGGGGTGCAGTTGATAGAGGCGGTCGAAGACCCAGAACGTGTAGTTGAAGGTCGTGTTCCAGGTGCCGAACATGATGAGGAACTCGCCGACGAAGCCGTTTAGAAGCGGCAGCCCGATTGACGAGAGCGTCGTGAAGACGAAGAGCGTCGCGTAGAGCGGCATCGGCTTCGACAGTCCGCCGAAGTCCGCGATCTGCCGCGTGTGCCGTCGCTCGTAGATCATGCCGACGAGGAGGAAGAGCGCGCCGGTCGAGACGCCGTGGTTGAGCATCTGGTAGAGCGCGCCCTGCATGCCCCACTCCGTGAAAGAGAACATGCCGAGCACGACGAAGCCCATATGGCTCACGGAAGAGTAGGCCACGAGGCGCTTCACGTCCGGCTGCACCATCGCCACGAGCGCGCCGTAGATGATGCCGACGACGGCGAGCACGATGAAGAGCGGCGCGAACTCGCGCGTCGCCTGCGGGAAGAGCGCGAAGTTGAAGCGCAGAAGGCCGTAAGTGCCCATCTTCAAAAGCACGCCCGCGAGGATGACGCTTCCCGCCGTAGGCGCTTCCGTGTGCGCGTCCGGAAGCCACGTGTGCAAAGGGAAGAGAGGGATTTTGATGCAGAAGGCGATGGCGAAGAGTCCGAAGAGCGCGGCCTGCGTCGTCGTCGCCAATCCGCCTGAGGTCAGCGTCAACTGTCCCTGCTGGAGCGCGTTCAGGATGAGCGCGTAGTCGAAGGTGCCCGTGCCGCCGCCCGCGGGGCTTGCGGCGTAGAGGTACCAGAGCCAGATGATGCCGGCGAGCATGAGGAGGCTGCCGACCGCCGTGTAGATGTAGAACTTGATGGCCGCGTAGAGCCTGCGCTCGCCGCCCCACGCGCCGATGAGGAAGAACATCGGGACGAGCGACGCCTCGAAGAAGAGGAAGAACAGGAGCAGGTCGAGCGAGACGAAGACGCCGAGCATCGCCGACTCTAAAATGAGCATCGCCGCGTAGAACGCAAGCTCTCGCTTCTCAATCGCCGTCCAGCTCGAAAGGATGGAGACGGGCACGAGCAGCGTCGTCAAAAGCACGAGCCACAGGCTCATGCCGTCAACGCCGACGTGGTAGTGCGCGCCGACCGACTCGACCCAGGGGATGTCCTGCACGAAGTGAAAAACGTTCGTCGTGCCCGCGCCCAAGGGCGCAGTCAGCAGCAGGAGCGAGGCGGCGAAGGTCGCGACGGAGAAGCCGAGCGCGATCCGTCGATAGTGCTGCCTGCGCGCGTAAGGCGCGAAGAGGCCGTGCAGCGCGAGTGCGAGCGCGCCGACCACCGGCAGAAGGATCAGGACTGTGAGCAGGTATGACTGCATCTCCGTTTTCACCTGTTCGAGACGATGACGGCGTTGTAAGCGAAGTATGCGAAGTAGCCGACGACGGCGAGCGCGCCTATGAGGATGATGGCCGCGTAAGAGCGCACGAAGCCCGGCTGGATGTAGCGCAGCAGCGCGCCGATCTCGCGCACGCCGCGCCCCATGCCGTTGACGATGCCGTCAATCACGCCCACGTCGAAGAACCGCCAGAGGCCCTCGCGCGAGCCTGTCTTGATGGGCTCGACGAGCGCCGCGTCGTAGATTTCATCCACATAGTATTTGTTCTCCAGCAGCCGCGGCATCTCGTAGAGCGGCCTGCGTCGGAACCAGAACCAGCCGACGGCGATGCCCAGCAGGCCGACGACGATTGAGACGGCTGTGAACAGGCGCTCCTGCGAAATCTCCGCGGGGTCGGGCGCGTGCTCCGAAGGCGACACAAGTCCGGCCTCGCCTTCGCCGACCGACTGCGGCACCGCCCCCTCGTTGCCGTGCGCCGCGGGCGACTGGACGGACGCGCCCGCGCGAGTTTCGGCGGCGCTTCCGCCGCCCGCACCGGCCTCGCCGACTTTGGGCGCGCGGGCGACGACCGGCTCAAGCGTGCGCTCGAAGTAGTTCGGAATCGCGCCGCCGCTCAGCGCGTAAGGGATGCCGACCCATCCGCCGACGATTGAAAGGAAGGCGAGGACGACGAGCGGCACGGTCATCGTCCAGGGCGACTCATGCGGCTCGACGGGGCCGTGATGATGCTCTTCTTCATCTTCGTCTTCGATGGCGAGAGCGCCGACCGTCGCGGCGTCGTGGCCGTGCGCATCAATCTGATGAGCGTGCGCGTCAACCTTGTCGCCCGGCTCGTGGCGCGGTCGGTCTCCTGTCGAAGCGAGGCGCGCGTCGTGCGGCTTCGCGCCCTCGTCGTGTGCGTGCGCGTGGGCCTCGTCGGCCTCCCCGCCCGCGTGCGTTTCTCGGAAGCGCTCGCCGCCCCAGAAAGTCATCACCATCAGGCGCGTCATGTAGACGGCGGTAAGGAGGGCCGTAACGATGCCGACGAGCCACAGGAATTTGCCGATGCCCGCCGTGCCGGCGGAGTCTGTGCTCCAGGTCTTCCAGAGAATCTCGTCCTTCGAGAAGAAGCCGGACAGCAAAGGGAAGCCGCTGATGGCGAGCCAGCCCGCGGCCATCGTCGCGAAGGTGACGGGCATGTATTTCCTGAGGCCGCCCATGCGCCGCATGTCCTGCTCGTGGTGCATGCCGTGGATGACGGAGCCGGAGCCGAGGAAGAGCAGGGCCTTGAAGAAGGCGTGCGTCATCACGTGGAAGATGGCGGCGACGAAGGCCCCGACGCCGCAGGCGAGGAACATGTAGCCGAGCTGCGAGACGGTCGAATAAGCGAGAACCTTCTTGATGTCGTTCTGCGCCAGCCCGATGGTCGCGGCGAAGATGGCCGTGGCCGCGCCGATGACTGCGACGATGAAGAGGGCCGTCGGCGCGTGCGAGAAGATTGCCGAGCAGCGGACGACCATGTAGACGCCCGCCGTGACCATCGTCGCGGCGTGAATCAAAGCCGAGACCGGCGTCGGCCCGGCCATCGCGTCGGGCAGCCAGACGTAGAGAGGTATCTGCGCCGACTTGCCCGTCGCGCCGATGAACAGAAGCACCGCTGCCGAGGTGATGCCGCCCGCGAAGATCATCCCCCAGCCGAAAGGCTCAGGCGTCATCGCGCCGATGGTCTTCAGTGCGCTCACGACGCCTGCGCCGTCGCCGAGCATCGCCGCCGACTTGTCGAAGAAGCTGATCGAAGGGTGGCCCGCGCCGGAGGTCAGCCAGAAGACGAGCATGATGCCGAGGACGACGCCCCAGTCGCCGATGCGGTTGACGACGAAAGCCTTCTTCGCCGCATCGCCCGCCTCCCTGCGGTCTGTGTAATAGCCGATGAGCAGGTACGAGCAGAGGCCGACGCCCTCCCAGCCGACGAACATCAACAGAAGGTTGTCGGCCAAAACCAGCGTCAGCATCATGAACATGAAGAGGTTGAGGTAGGCGAAGAAGCGGTAAAAGCCTCGGTCGCCGTGCATGTAGCCGGTGGCGAAGAGGTGTATGAGGAAGCCGACGAAGGTGATGAAGCAGGCGTAGATGCCGCTCAGGCGATCCATCGCGAAGCCGAAGTCCGCGCGGAAGTTTCCGACCTGAATCCAGGTCCAGAGGTGGCTCAACGCGGGCACGCCCGCCTCGTTCGTCAGCGCCGCGCCCGCCCCCGCGAAGGCGACCGTGAAGGCCGCGATGGCCGAGACGGCGACCGAGCCGCACGCCACGACGCCGACAAAAGTCTCGTTGCGCGTGCGTCTTCCGACGAGCCAGTTCACAAGCGCCCCGGCCAGCGGCGCGAAGACGACGACGGAGAGCAGGTGGTTTGTCATAACTCAAGTAGCCAGTAGTCAGTAGCCAGTAGTCAGTAGAAAAGCCTTCGTCTGCGTGAGCCAGCGATGTTTGCGTCAATGTCTGCGGCGCGGGGCCTACTGGCTACTGACTACTGGCTACTGCTTCAAAGTCTCAGCACGCTCGCGTCGTCAACGTCGAGCGACTCGCGGTTGCGGAAGATGGCGATGATGATGCCGAGGCCGACGGCGGCCTCGGCGGCGGCCACGGTCATCACGATGAAGACGAAGAGCTGGCCCGTCACGTCGCCAAAGTAGCTGGAGAAGGCGACGAAGGTCAGGTTCACGGCGTTGAGCATCAGCTCGATGCACATGAACATCGAGATGGCGTTGCGCTTGATGATGACGCCGACGACGCCGATGGTGAACAGCACCGCCGAGAGCGCTAGGTACCACGAAAGCGGAATCATCTTTCGCCCCCCTCTCCTTCGCCCTTCGCCGCCTCTTCCATTGGCGGCGCGGCGGCCTCGCCGTGCTCCAGCTGTTGGCGCGCGAAGGCGCGGCCCGTCGCGGCCGTGTCGCCGGGCTGCAAGACGACCTCGCCGCGCGGGCCGAGCGCGGGCGGCTCCGCGTCAATGTTTCCGGGGGCCGCGAGCCGGGGCGTCGCCGTGGTGCGCGCGAGCGTGATTGCGCCGACGAGCGCCATCAGGATGAGAACCGAAGTGACCTCGAAGGGGAGAAGATACTCTGTGAAGAGGCCCGTGCCGATTGA
>JALZHC010000694.1 GCA_030914105.1 Acidobacteriota bacterium | reverse complement strand
GGGCGCGCCCGCGCCCGCGATGCCGTACTCCTCGAACTTCGCGGCCCAGCCCAGCCCCGTCGAAGGCCCGCCCGTCAGAGTCAGCGCGCCGCAGATGATTCCGAGCAGCGCCGGCGCTCCGAGCGCGACGGCCAGGAGGATGCCGACGACGTTCTGCACGACTGCCGTCAACGTCGCGACGAGCCAGAAGAAGGCAGTCCGCCACCCGCCCTCGCGCAAAAGCGAAAGGGTCGCGCTCAAGCCGATGGTCGTGAAAAAGGCCGTCTGGAGCGGCGCGCGCAGAGAGGTGTCCACCGTCACGCCGAGCGTGCCTCGCGCCCGCAGCGCCAGCGCCGCGAACGCGAACAGCAATCCCCCGATAGCCGCCGCCGGGATGCTCGCGCGCGCGAACACGCCGACCCGCCGCTGCACGAAGCCGCCGACGAAGAGAAAGAGCGCCGCCAGCGCGAGCGTCATAACGAGGTCGAACTTGACTGTGCGCAAGCCCTCGACGAAGGTTATCTCCAAAGTGATTCTTACCGCCTCACCCGACTTTGAATTGCTCTAAGACACGGGCAGCCCGAACGCCTGTCGCGCCGCGCGGCGGACGTTGCCGCAACGCCTCAACGCGTCGCGCGCGTCGGATTTGGTAGCCGAGATGCCTGGGTAACGATAGGCGACTGCGAAGGCGTTCAGGATATTTAAGTCAGTAGAGAGAATGCCCCAGCCCGGTTCCAGCGGCAGGACGAGGGTGAGTAGCGCGTAGAGATTATGCGTCCTCGGAATCGTCGAGCCGGCTTCTTCGAGTCTCGCCTTCAAATACTTTTCGGCGCACTGCTATGCGTGAAAGCATGCGGCGTCGTAGTTCGGGCGCTTGCGCGCTCAGTGCAACGTCTGTGCGGCTGCGAAGTCGGCCTCCGCCTTATCAATCCACTCCCGCGTGCTCGGCTTCATACAGAACTTCACCGCCCTCGCAGATTTCAAGCATGAAGCCGTCGCGCGTCGCCAGGCGTTCCGCGACCTGCTCTGGCGTGCGGACGATTAAGTCAACCCCGATTGTCGGGTTGACGCGCGAGATGATGCGCGCGGCCTGCTGTAGCGGGCTGCCCTCGAACGGCATCACGACCAGAAGGTCTACGTCTGAGAAGCCGCCGGGCTGTCCGCCCGCGTGCGAGCCGAACAGGATAATTTTTTCCGGGTGAAACTCGCGTGCAATCTCTTCGCAGAGTCGTCGAATCTGTGCGTGGGTGGACATCCGTCCGACTTCCTTCGGTAGTTCTACGGGCGAATTTGAGTTTCCCACCGCGCGGAAGAATCCGCAAGACCGGGTTACAGCACAAAGGCGGATTCGCCGTAAAGCGGCTCCGCCGCCAGGCATGTCTCCGTAGTTAATCCCTATTCTCGTAGACGACGCGCCCGCCCATGACGGTCGTCTGCACGCGCACCTTCTCGATCTCGACGGGGTCAATCTTAAAAATGTCCTGCGAGAGGATGACGAGGTCTGCGAGCTTGCCCGGCGTGATGGTTCCCTTCGACTGTTCGGCGAACTCGGCATAGGCCGAGCCGACGGTGTAGGCGCGCACGGCCTCTTCGACCGTGATCTTCTGTTCGGGTATCCAGCCCCGCGGGTTCTTGCCGTCGAGCGTGCGGCGCGTCGCGGCGGCGTAGATGCCGAGGACGGGGTCGAGCGGGGCGACCGTCCAGTCGGAGCCGAAGGCGAGGACTGCGCCGGAGTCTAAGAGCGAGCGGAAGGCGTAAGTGGTCTTCGCGCGCTCGTGGCCGATGCGCTTCTCGGCCCAGCGACCGTCGTCAATGCAGTGGTAAGGCTGCATCGAGGCGACGACGTGGTCGCGCCCGAAGCGCGCGATGTCCTGCGGGCGAAGGTGCTGCGCGTGCTCGATGCGGAAGCGCCGGTCGCGCGGGCCATGTTCTTTAATAACCTGCTCGTAGATGGAGAGGATTGTGTCGTTGGCCCGGTCGCCGATGGCGTGAATCATCACCTGGAGCCCGGCGGCGTCCGCCTCGCGGACGCGCTTGAGCATCACGCCTTCGGGGAACATCTCGTCGGCTGGAATGCCGCGGTTGTTGGGCGCGTCGTTGTAAGGCTCGAAGAAGAGCGCGGTGGTCGAGCCGAGGCTGCCGTCACTGAAGCCCTTGAGGCCGCCGATTCTCAGCGTCTCATCGCCGAAGGCGCGCAGGACGCCGACGCGCCCCAGACGCTCCCAGTCGGGCAGGGGCGAGACGGCATAGATGCGCGTCTTCAGCTCGCCGCGTTCGAGCAGGGCTTGATAGACGCCGACGGTCGTGCCCGCAGACATGTCCTGGACGCTCGTGACGCCGTGGGCGGCGGCGTGATTGGTCGCGGCGCGCGCGGCTTCGAGCTTTTCGTCGAAGCTCGGTTCGGGGACGACCTTCCAGACGAAGTTCTGCGCGGCGTCTTTGAGGACGCCGGTCGGCTCGCCGGTTTTAGCGTCGTGGACTATAACGCCGCCCGGCGGGTCGGGCGTCGAGCGCGTGACGCCCGCGAGCCGGAGCGCGTAAGAGTTGGCGAGAGCCATGTGGCCGTCGAGGCGGTTGACGAAGACGGGCGTGTCGGGAGTGAAAGAGTCAATCAGTTCTTTGGTCGGCAGCGGCGCGTTCCCGTTGACGTTCGGCCAGCGCTCGTGATCCCAGTCGCCGCCCGTGATCCAGCGCCCCTTCGGGAGCTTCGAGGCGAAGCGGCGGATGCGCTCGGCGAACTCCTGCGGCGTGTCGGCGTCGCGCAGGTCAACGCTCGAAAGCTGGAAGCCGCCGGAGAGGAAGTGTACGTGCGCATCGTTGAAGCCGGGCAGGACGAGCGCGCCGCGTGCGTCGACGATGCGCGTGCGCGCGCCCGCCAGCCGCCTTATCTCTTCGTTCGAGCCGACGGCGGCGATGCGTTCGCCGAAGACCGCGACGGCCTCCGCCAGTGGATGCGAGGCGTCCAGCGTGTGGACGTTCGCGTTGACGATGATGAGGTCGGCGGCGAAGGTCTGCACGCCGGCCCCGACCGGGAAAGTCGTGGACATAAGACACGCGAACGAGAGCAGCACGCAGGCTTTAAGCTTCATCGT
>JALZHC010000693.1 GCA_030914105.1 Acidobacteriota bacterium | reverse complement strand
CCCGCAGGCAACGCCGCGCAGGGCGCAGGGTCGTCCGCCAGCACGGGCGCGGCTTCGCCGCAGGCTTCCGCCGGCGAGGGCGGCGCAGGCTCGACCGCAGACATCTCGCAGCTCGACGCGGAGGTTGAGCGCCTTGAGAAGCGCGCCGAACGCAACCCCGGCGACGACGACGCGCTCTCGGAGCTGGCGAAGGCTTACGTCCGCCGCGGCAACGCGCTGCGCGCCGCGACACGCCTGCGCGAGGCCCTGCTCGACTACCGACGCGCGCAGAGCGCAGACCCCGACAACCCGGACGCGCAGCGCAACGCCGCCGAAATCTCCCCGCTCGTCGAGGGCGCGCCGACCGGCGAGAACGGCGAGCCGGCCCCGCTCCCAATCACGCCCGGCGTCACGGACGACGAGGATAAGGCGACCCCAACGCCAAAAAAGCCGTGAATCGTGAATCGTAAATCGTGAATAGTTAAAGCCGTCGCAGAACGGCCCACGATTTTCAACCCAAGCTCAAGGACGCTCAACCACTATTTACGATTCACGATTTACGATTTACTAAATGCTGATCATTCCGGCCATTGACCTCAGAGACGGAAGGTGCGTGCGGCTGACGCAGGGGCGGCGTCAGGAGGTGAAGGTCTACGACGGCGACCCCGTGGCGGTGGCGAAGAAGTTTGAAGACGCGGGCGCGCGGATGCTGCACTTGGTTGACCTCGACGGCGCGTTCGCCGACAAGAATCAGAAGAACCGAAAAGTCGTCCGACGCATCATCCGCGCCGTGGACATCCCCGTGCAGTTCGGCGGCGGCCTGCGCAGCGTGACGGACGTGCAGCAGATGATCGAGTTCGGCGCGGCGCAGGTCGTTATCGGCACGCTCGCGGCTGAGTCGCCGGAGACTCTGGAGAGGTTCGTGCAGCTCTTCGGCTTCCGCGTCTGCGTCGGCATTGACGCGCGCAAAGGGGTCGTGCTCACGCACGGCTGGGAGAAGGAGGGGCGTTTCAGCGCCGCCGCGCTCGCGCGCCGCGTGGCCGACGCCGGCGTTGACCGCATCGTCTACACGGATGTTGCGCGCGACGGGATGCTCACGGGCGTCAACCTCGAACAGACCTGCGCGATTGCGCGCGAGTCGGGCCTGAGAGTCACCGCTTCGGGCGGCGTCTCTTCGCTCGAAGACCTGCGGCAGTTGAAGTCAATCGGCAAGTGCGGCGTCGACAGCGTCATCGTCGGCAAGGCACTCTACGAGGGGCGGTTCACTTTGAAGGAGGCGCTGAAGTTGTAGACGGGAATGGCGGACAGCGAACAGTAGTTCGGCGAAGGCGCGTCAGAAGCTTTGTGTGCGGAGCGACGGGGCGTGAGAAACTTACTATCAAAAACCGGGGCGGCCCTATTTATCATTTACCTCGCCGCCGGGATTTTGGCTCGCTCATACGAGATCAGACACCGTGACGTTTGCTGGATGTTTTGTGAGCTTTATTCTGATCTGTTATCCGTCCCGGCGGCGCTGCCTGTCGCCCTGTTTTTAAGGCTGCTGGGGGTGAAAGATTATTATGACTCTTTTGAATCATTGAAACCCCTTTTCATATTTCTTTCAGCCGTCATTCTCTATTTTGTCGTTGTCATACTCGGACGCCTGACTTCAAAATTGAGAAGTCGGAATCAGGAGTTCAACAGCCGTCGGGTCGGACGGCACTAGTGACGAAGCGTATGGTGCTTCAGCCGGCGACATTCGAGGAGTTCGAGCGCGAGGCGACGCGCGGCAACGTCGTACCCGTCGTGCGGTCTGTGCTCGCAGACTTGCAGACGCCCGTGGGCGCGTTCCTGAGAGTCGCGGGCGGGGCGCGCTACGCGTTCCTTCTCGAATCCGTCGAGGGCGGCGAGCGCATCGCGCGTTACTCTTTTCTCGGCGCTGACCCTGAGCTGATCGTCCGCGGGCGCGGGGCTTCGACCACGGTCGAGCGGCGCGGCGAGACGGAAGAGTTAAACGGCGTGCGCGCGACCGATTACTTGCGCGAGTATCTGGGCGCGCGCAGGCTCGCGCGCCGCGCGGGACTCGCGCCGATGGCCGGCGGCGCGGTCGGCTACGTCTCATACGAGGCGGCGCGCTGGTTCGAGCCGGTGCTCGGAAAGAGTCTGAAAGCGTCCGAAGGCCAGGCGGATGCCGTCTTCATGCTCTTCCGCACCGTGCTCGCCTTCGACCGCGTGCGGCAGCAGATGGAGATCACTTCGGTCGTCTTCACGGACGAGGCCGAGGGCAGCCGTGCGCGCCTCCGCGAGCTTTATGACGCCGCCGTCGCAGAGACCGCGCGCGTCGAGCGGCTTCTGTCGGAGGGCGGCGCGACGCCGCCGAAGTTTGCCGCGGCGTCGAAGGTTGTTGAAGGCCGCAGTGTCGAAAGTGTCGAAAGGGAAGGCGCGCGCTGGGAGTCGAACTGGACGCGCGAGGACTTCGAGGCGGCGGTCGTAGAAATCAAGGAGCACATTGCGGCGGGCGACTGCTATCAGGCCGTGCTCTCGCAGCGCTTTGAACGCCGCGTCGCGGTTGACCCCGTGCAGATTTACCGCGCGCTGCGCGCAACGAACCCTTCGCCCTACATGTACTTTTTGAAGCTCGGCGACGAGGCGGTCGTCGGCGCATCGCCCGAAATGCTCGTGCGCTGCCGCGGCCAGCGGCTCGACTACCGGCCCATCGCCGGTACGCGCAAGCGCGGCGCAACCGAGACCGAAGACTGGCTGCTCGGCGAGGAGATGCGCGCCGACGAGAAGGAAGTCGCAGAGCACGTGATGCTCGTTGACCTGGGCCGCAACGACCTGGGCCGAGTCGCCGACTACGGCTCGGTCGAGGTGGGCGAGCTGATGACGGTCGAGCGCTACTCGCACGTGCAGCACCTCGTCACCTCTCTGCGCGCGCGCCTGCGCGACGACCGCGACCGCTTCGACGCGCTGGCCGCCTGCTTCCCCGCGGGCACAGTCACAGGCGCGCCGAAGGTTCGCGCCATGCAGATCGTCGCCGGCCTCGAACCCGAAGCGCGCTCTCTCTACGCCGGCGCGGTGCTCTACGCCGACTACGCCGACAACCTCGACTCC
>JALZHC010000692.1 GCA_030914105.1 Acidobacteriota bacterium | reverse complement strand
GTGTCGGTGCGCGGGGTAGGAGCAGCCCGGTTCCATTCGTATGAGGACGGTCGAGTCGCCGGTCGCCTCGTCGCGCCGAAGGAAGTGCAGGTAAATGCCTCGGTGCCTCGTCGCGCGCCAGGGGATGCGTGTCAGGTCGAGCATGAGAAGCTGTTGGCTGTGAGCTATTAGCTGTTAGCTTTTCGTGTTTCAACGAGGGGTGAAATTCTGAAAGCGCGCACGAAGCGGGAAATCTGAAAGCTAAAAGCCAACAGCTAATAGCTCACAGCTATCCGTTGTGGTCAATGATTTCGGTGATGACGGAGAAGGGGATTTTAATCAGCTCGCCGTCGGGGCGCTCGATCTTGACGCTGGGGCGTGTGAGCGCCTGCGTCTGTTTGAGGCTGCGGACGACGCCGCGCACGCGCTCGCCCGTCTCGGTCACGATTTCGACGTTGTCCTTACCGTAGAGCGGCTGGAGCGCCGCCAGTGCCTTGGTCACTTCCATTTACTTTCTCCGTCGCTGACAGTGTTCGGCCCGAAGCCTTCGGCGGTGCGGAAGGGTCGTCGCGCTCGCGGGCCCGGACTCCGGCGAGGGCGAAAACTGAAGACCGCCCCCGCGGCCCGCGCGCTCTTTCAGCACGCGCCGTGCCGCTTGCGCGGGGCGTCCGGGCGGGCCAAAATGTCTTGCGGTCGTCGGGATTAGGTCGTGCGACAAGTCTAAGCCCCGCGCGCGGCATATGCAACCGCGGCACTCCAGGAGGCGTATAATCATGCGTCGACGACGGGGCCGCGGGCCACGCGCCAGCGCGATAGACTCTCAAAGCCATGCGAGACGAAAACGGAGAGGCCGGGATGCGAGCTGAGAACCTGGAGACGATCAACTGCCCCAGTTGCGGCGCGACGCTGGTCGCGGGCCTGCGCTTCTGCCGCATGTGCGGCTACCGTCTGGGCGAGGGCGTCGAGGAGTTCGTCCCGACGCAGCGGCTTGACACAGCCGCGCCGTATGCGCCTTCGCAGTCGCAGGCGACAGACCCGTTCGCCGCGCGCACTACCTGGGGCGCGTCGCCGCTTCAGCCCGTCGGAACCGCGCCGATCAAAAAGGCGGGCGGCACTTCCGTCTGGAGCTGGGCGGGCGCATGCAGGCCGAGCCGCGCCGGTTGGATGACGTGGGTGATCTTGTTGATCGTGTTGCTGACCGCGTCGGGCATCGTCACGAAGTCCGTGCGCGACAGAGTCAGGGGCGGTGCCGGGCAAGGTCAGCCGCTGCCCTCCAACTCGGTCAACGCGGAGGTTGACGGCTTGTCGACCGCCGACGGCGGCGGCGTTTTCATCGACGGCCTGGCCGGGCCTGACACTTCGCTCGAACGCGCGGGCCTGATCGGCGGCGACATCATCATAAGCTGGGACGGCCAGCCCGTGCGCGACGCCGGCGCGCTGCGTAAACTCCTCGCCTCGACGCCGCCGGGAAAGAGCCTCCCCGTAACTTTCATTCACGACGGCGAGACGAAGACGACTACCGTGACGACCATCGATAGACGTGACTTTCACGGCATGGACCCTATTAACGCGCGCCCCGGAGGCCAGGGACGCATCGGCATTGACCCAGGCGACCGCGTGCGCGTGCCCGGCTCGAACATCTACGGCGTCGAGCTTGATGGCGTTGACCGCAACGGCCCGGCAGACCTCGCGGGGCTGAAGAAGGGCGACGTGGTGACGGACTTCGACGGCAAGCCCGTCCGCACGCCGGGCGACCTGCGCCTGCGCATCTACGAGGCCACGATCGGCAGCACCGTCCCCGTCGTCGTCCTGCGCGACGGCCAGCGGCTCGAAATTCCTGTGAAGATGGGCAGGCAGAGAGGCTAGGCCAAAGCCTCGGAGGCAATTTCAAAACCTGCTGCGGCTCTTAGCGACTTGCCGCCTCGGCGTGAACTCTGCATCTCACGCCGAGGCGGCAAGTCGTTAAGGAAGGTTTTACGTCCTCTTCTTATTTGCGTCGTCTGCTTATTCGCCCGCTGTGCCGCCTTCGTCTTCGGCGCGCCGCTCTCGTCTCCCGCGCCGCTTTCAACCTCGCGCCTCTTTCGTCTCATGCGACTCCTGCGGCGCGGCGTGCTCGCGCAGGCGAGCCTCCATCTCGCGTCGCACGTCCTCACGATCTTCTTCCGCCTCGTCCGACTCGAACAGCTCGAACAGGGCGTAAGGCGTCTCGCCGACGAGCCGCAGCTCCCAGGCCTCGCGCCCGCCCTGCGCGGGCCGCGCGAACCACATCGCGTCCACTTCCGACTCGACCACGCCGACGCCCTCGAACGACGCCGCGACACACTCTTTGCCTGCCCCTTCGTTTGACTCGCCGCGCGTCTCGCCGCTCGGCCCTCCGCGAGTCTCGTCGTCGCCGGACGGCCCGCGCAGCTCTTCCAGAGTCTCGGCGCGGGCGAGCACGCGCGCGAGCCGCCAGCCGTGCTTGCGGTACATTGCGAGTACGTCCTGAAATTTTTTGAGCCGGCTCATCGCCCATAGGATACAGCAAAACGAACCGGCCCCGCGCGGCGCGTCGAACCTGACGGACGCGCCCGGCATTTGACCGCCCGCGCGCCGTTGGTAACAATGGACGGCCCGCCGGGGTTTCGGGTCGCAACGCACCTCGGCCTCGCGCGGTCACACAGGTTCGTGAGCGAAAAAAGAGAAGAGAGTCGCGGCCACGCGACGTTCCGCGAGGCGCTCAGGCGCGCGCTGGCGCGCCACGGCGTGAGCCTCGAAGAGTTCTGCCACACGGACGACGCGGTGGCGCGGCGCGTGCTCGAAGAATACGGCTCGATGTTCGTCGCCGAGGGCGTGCGTCTGCCGCGCGTCTGCGTCTTCGAGAGCGCCGAAGAGGTCGAGCGCTTTCAGAGCGAGGCCGGTTGGCGCGCGGAAGATTTGGGCGGCGCGACGGTCGAGTTGCAGCCGGCGGCGATGGAGGCGCTCCTCAATGCGCGCGAAGAGGCGCGCTCGCGCGGCCTCAACGTCACGCCGCGCGGCGGGAGCGAGGCCGGGCGGCGCAGCTTTGAAGACTCCCTGCGGCTCTGGCGTTCGCGCTGCGACCCCGCGCTCGAACAC
>JALZHC010000691.1 GCA_030914105.1 Acidobacteriota bacterium | reverse complement strand
CCTTTGAACTGGAAGCCGGTGCGCGACCATTCCTTCTCTAACTTGCCGCCGCAGCGCGAGTGGCGCGCGAGCGGCTTGTCCGAAATCTTCTGCATCACTTCGAGGTGCGCGCCGCACTTCCGACAGGTGTACTCGTAAATCGGCATCTCTTCTTCAGACCTCTTCGGCTTTGAGTCCTTAATAAGGTATCCCCGGACGAATTATACGAACAAACATTCGTCTTGCAAACGCTTCGCGCTCGCTGCCGAGTCGTTCGATGCGCGCCCGTGCGTCCGCGTCCGCTACGCCAAATTGACCCGAAAAATTATCTCGAAAAAATATAAAAATTTTGTCTGCCTTCAGTACGCGAAAACGTGCCGACCACCCGTAAATTGACTTTCACGATGAGAGTAAACCGGACAAGTTTCAAGCCCTCAGTAGCTTAGCCCTGTTTGATTTAAAGCCATACATTTCAAGCACTTAAATGGCAGCTTTCCATGCGCCGAAAGCAACTGCGACGCCCGTGTTGCATCTTAATTGCGGTTTCGATGAACTGCTCTTTGACGCGTAGCGAGCATGATCGTTTCCACCATGCGTAGCCCCCAACCCCGTGCATCGCAGGCGATGTGCAAGTAGGAAGTCGCCGACCTCGTTGGCAGTAAGCGAACGCAGAGGTCACTAGCTCACATGGAGAACGACCGTAATGAACCTGACCCGAAGGAATCCCCGTCTGCGCTCTTTCAGAAATGTCCTCTCCGCGATCTTTGCAATCTTCGTTTTGACCAACTTCGTGAACAGCCCGTTTACGCGTGTCTTCGCGCCGGTCTCGGCGTCGGCCAAGGTCGTCGCCGCCGACCCCGCGGACTTAATCCCGGCGGACATCCCCTCGTCGGGCGACCGCAACCTCGACCTGATCATCTTCCGCGTCGGCGAGCACGAAGGCGTTGACCCGCGTTTGATTCACGCGGTCATCTGGCAGGAGTCGCGCTACAACCAGAACGCCACGTCGCACGTCGGCGCGCAGGGTTTGATGCAGCTGATGCCGGCGACGGCCAAGCGCTTCAACTGCGACGACCTCGGCGACGCCGAATCGAACGTCGAGGCGGGCACGAAGTACCTGCGCTGGTTGCTGGGCCACTTCAACGGCGACGTGACGCTGGCGCTCGCCGGCTACAACGCGGGCGAGGGCGCGGTCGAGAAGCACGGCGGCGTGCCGCCCTTCGGCGAGACGCAGGCTTACGTGCGCATCATCACGGGCCGCTACGGCAAGACCTACCACCCCGTGCTCGCACCCGAAGAGGCCGCCGCCTACTTCAACCTCCTGCCCGGCTCGGCGCAGGAAGTCGCTGCGAAGTAAGGCAAAAGGCAAAAGTTAAGAGATAAGAAACAGCGCGGCCCTCATCATCAAATGATTGATGAGGGCCGCGCCTTCTGTCTTCCACTTTTGCCTTTTGCCTTTTTACTTTTGCTTTTCCCGTCGGGCTATCTCCAGCCGCCGTCCCTGCGTGGCTCGCTTAATCCTTTCTCGCGCGGCTCGTCCGAGTGCTCGATAAACTCCAGGCGGAGATCCTCGTCCGGCACGTTGACGATGGCTTTGCCGCCCGACTGTAGCCTCCCGAAGAGAATCTCCTCGGCGAGCGGCGCTTTGATCTTTTCCTGAATCAGACGAGCCATCGGGCGCGCGCCCATCTGTTTGTCGTAGCCGTGCTCGGCGAGCCAGCGGCGGGCGTGGTCGGTGAGCTTAAGCTCCACCTTCTTCTCGACGAGCTGCGCGCGCAGCTCGTTTATAAACTTATCGACGACGCGCTCAATGGTCTCGAACGAGAGCGGCGCAAACGCGATCCACGCGTCGAGGCGGTTGCGGAACTCCGGGCTGAAGGTGCGCTCGATTGCGCCGCGGCCCTGTCCCTGCGAGAGTCCGGCCTGGTTCTTCTGGAAGCCGATCTTCGCGTCCGACATCTCGCGCGCGCCGGCGTTGGTCGTCATGATGAGGATGACGTTGTGGAAGTCTGCGCGCTTGCCGTTGTTGTCGGTGAGCGTGGCGTGATCCATGACCTGGAGGAGTATGTTGAAGAGGTTCGGGTGCGCCTTCTCTATCTCGTCGAGGACGACGACGGCGTAAGGCGTCTTGTTGACGGCGTCGGTCAGAAGCCCGCCCTGGTCGAAGCCGACGTAGCCGGGCGGCGCGCCGATGAGGCGCGAGACCGTGTGCGGCTCGGCGTACTCGCTCATGTCGAAGCGCAGGAACTCGACGCCGAGCGCGAGCGCGAGCTGCTTGGCGAGTTCCGTCTTGCCGACGCCGGTCGGGCCGGAGAAGAGGAACGAGCCGATGGGCTTTTCGGGCTGGCCGAGACCTGAGCGCGAGAGCTTGATGGCGTTGACCATCTGCGAGATTGCGTGATCCTGCCCGAAGATGGTCGAGCGCAGAGCCTTCTCCAGGTTTTGCAGACGGTCTTTCTCCGAGCCGGCCACGGTGCGCGGCGGAATCTTTGCCATGCGCGCGACGACCTGCTCGATCTCACGGACGCCGACCTCCGCCGGTCTCTCTTCAGACGGCATCAGCTTGACCATCGCGCCCACTTCGTCAATCACGTCAATCGCCTTGTCGGGCAGGAAGCGGTCGTGTATGTGCTTGGCGGCGAGTTCGACCGCCGAGCGCAGAGCTTCATCGGTGTAGACGACGCCGTGCGCCTCCTCGTAGAGCTTCTTCAGTCCGTGGAGAATCTTGACGGTCTCTTCAAGCGAAGGCTCGCCGATCTCGATCTTCTGAAAGCGGCGCGCGAGCGCGCGGTCGCGCTCGAAGGAGGCTTTGTATTCCGGGTAAGTCGTCGAGCCGATGCAGCGCATCTCGCCGGAGGCGAGCACGGGCTTGATGATGTTCGAGGCGTCCATCGTGCCGCCGGAGACCGCGCCCGCGCCGACGATTGTGTGAATCTCGTCGATGAAGAGGATGACGTTCTCTTTCTCTTGCAGCGCGCGGATGACGAGCTTCAGGCGCTCCTCGAACTCGCCGCGATACTTCGTGCCCGCGAGCAGCGCGCCCATGTCGAGCGAGTAGACTTCCGCGCCCTTCAAAGCGTCGGGCACTTCGCCCTTGTGAATCT
>JALZHC010000010.1:14057-18318 GCA_030914105.1 Acidobacteriota bacterium | reverse complement strand
AAACGTGTTTTTTTAGCTGATGAATGTAGATATTCGCCAGCAAGGAGTCTCACCCATGAACATGAAGCCGAAGCCTCTCCCCTTTATCCTCGCAGCGACCTTCCTTTTCAGTTTCGTAAGTAACGGACAGAGAAAGATTGATACTCAGCCCCAAGCGCTTTCCTTGATAACCCTCCTGTCAATAGACTAAATTCCAGACGCTACCTCACCGCTCGTCTCCGTCACGGCTAATCCGCCCTCGCGTGGAAAGGGGTTCTACAGCCTGCGTCGTAACACCGGAGAGGTCGTGAGGTACGGCGAGGGAGGGCGGCGTTCCGACGTGCTGGCGTCGTTCGTACAGAACCCTAAGGCGCCGCCGTAAGTCCGCAGGGTTACGTTTACGTCGCTGGCGAATCGAAGGTGAGTATGATCAGCCCGGCGGGTCAACTCGGCAGCTTCTCCGCGCCGAATTCAGACTCCATCGCCGCTCTGGCCGACGGGAATCTGGTAGTGGCCTCGCCCGGTCATGGGAAACTGCTCCACGTGTTCGGCCCGACCGGTCTTTTGCTGGCGCGGATCGGGGACATAAAGAGCCTTGACCGCAACAACGCCACCCAGAATGAATTTCTGAACAGGGGTAAGGTGGTAGTAAGTCCGTCGGGCGACATTTATTACGCGTCTACATTTTCCACGACCCCAGTCATCCAGAAATTTTCTGGGGCGGGTCAACTGCTCGCGGAATTTCCCGTGGAAGGTGCCGCGGCGGGCTTGCAGTTGAAGCGGGCGAGAGAGTTCCTGAATACGAAAGACTCGAACACGGTTGGCGGATATAAGGTCATCACCTACACCGCGGTTGATGCGGTCACCGGGAACCTGTGGGTTAGCTTAAACGGCTCGTCGAAAGGCGGGGACGTGACCGCCGAGTCTGGGGTGGCATACGAATACAGCCCCGCAGGAGTAAAACTCGCCGAGTACGCCTTCGTAACTGACCCGACCTCGCCGTCGCCGGAGGTTATCACCGGGGTGGAAGACCTAGCCGTCAGCACGCCGTGGGTTTATTTAGTGACGCACGACGGGCGGGCGTATCGGTTCAACTTGAATAACCGCTTGGCGCAAGGCGGTAGAGGCCGCAAGCCCGAAGGCAGAGCTTCGCGGGCTTCACTCGTCCGGGAGTTTCGGGCTTCCGACTTGGTGGCCGCTCCCCCATCCCTAGCCGAGGCTTCGTGTCCCACGGCTGTGCCGTTTTCGTGCTGGGTCGATTGTCAATCTGGCAGCGCCCCGCCGACGGTAGACTGCGCGGGTGAAATCAAAAGCCGTTTAATCCACGGTGATACCATAATCTCAGCAAGCTGCAACGTAACTGGTGGCCCGCCACCTAGTTGCAGCGCGACCGCGACCTCCTGTAATACAGATAGTGGAACTAGGCTTACATATAGCGTTTCGCTATCGTGTAACCCGCCACAAACCGCAGACAACGGCGACCCGTCGTCTCAGTGCCCCTCGCCGGGGCACATGGACGAGAACGGCAACTGCGTCGGGTTGAACACACCCGTACTCGTTGACATCAACGGCGACGGCTTCGCCATGACCGATGCGGCGGGCGGCGTCCGCTTCGACCTCAACGGCGACGGCTCCGCAGAACAGATTTCGTGGACTGCCGCCGGCTCCGACGACGCGTGGCTCGTGCTCGACCGCAACGGGAACGCGGCATGATTGACAACGGCACTGAGCTGTTCGGCAATTTCACACGGCAGCCCTCGCCGCCAGCCGGGCAAGACCGCAACGGCTTCCTCGCGCTGGCCGAGTTCGACAAGCCGGAGCAGGGCGGCAACTCAGACGGCGTTATTGACAACCGCGATACAGTCTTCTCACGCTTACGCCTGTGGCAGGATAAGAACCACGACAGCGTCTCGCAGCCCTCGGAGCTGCACACGCTCTCCGAACTCGGAGTCGCCTCCATCGAACTCGATTATAAGGAGTCGAAGCGGACAGACCAGTACGGCAACCGCTTCCGCTTCCGCGCGAAGGTCTGGGACGCGAAGCACGCGAAGGTCGGACGCTGGGCCTGGGACGTGTTCCTCGTCACCGTGCATTAGTCGCCCGGAACAGAGAGCACTAGGCAGAAGGCAGAAAGCAGAAGGCAGTCAAAACCGTACTCGTAGAGCCGACACGACCCGTATAGCAGGCACATAGAAAAGCAGAAGGCAGTCAAAGAGCGACGAGCTTCTTGACTGCCTTCTGCTTTCTGCCTTCTGCCTACCTTCTTCAGCCGCCGCCGCCCGTGGTCGTCTTCTGCGGGTTCCTGGGCTGGGCGAGGGCGCGGCGGGCCTGGTCGGCCTTGTCTCGTTGGCCGTTGCGCTCGTAGAGGGCGACGAGGCGTTCGAGGACGGCGGAGGTGCCGGGCTGTATGCGGAGCGCGGCCTCGTAGTGGCGTATGGCGTCGCGGTCGCGCTTCTGGTCTTCGAGGATGGAGGCGAGCTTGAGGTGCGCGTCGTACTCGTTCGAGGCGGCGGCGAAGTGTTTGAACGCCGCGTCGTATTTTTGCAGGCGCGCTTCGACGATGGCGAGGCCGTTGTTGATGACGGGCGTGCCGGGCGAAAGTTTCGCGGCCTGCTTCAGACGCCGGAGCGCGCCCTCGTAGTCGTCGGCGAGGTAGAGCGAGTAGCCGAGGTTGGCGAGGACGTTCGGGTCTTTGGGCGCGACCGAGAGAGCGCGGTTATAGGCTTCGGCGGCCAGCGTGTGCCAGCCCATGCGGTCGTAGGCGAGTCCGAGAAGGTTGTTGGCCTCGACCGGGTTGGGGCCGACCTGCGCCGCGGCGATGGTCAACTCGGCGATTGATTCCTGCACGTAGCCGTGCTCGAGCAGCGCGCGCCCCTGCGTCAGGGGGTCTTGCGGGATGCCCTCGATGACGGGAATCCACATGCGCGGCGTCTGCGCGTCGGCGGCTGAGTCCGAAGGGCGGAGGATGCGCGCGCCCTGCTGCTGCTGCGCTGCCTGCGCGCCGCCCACTGTGTCGCGCGCGAGCGCGCCCGCCGACGGCGGCGCGGCATTCGCACTCTCGTTAGACGCCTTCGCCTCCGGGTTGACTGCGTTAGACGCGTTCGGCTCGGAGGCGGGCGACGCCTCCGTCTTCACCTCGCCGCTCGCGCTGGCGGTGTTCGTCGGCGTGTTCGAGATCGTCGGCGTGTTCGACTGCTTCGAGGCTTCGCCTTGCTGCTTCGCGTCGGCGCTCTCCTGCTTCACGTTCGCGCCGGCCTGAGCCGCCGCGTCGCCCGACGGCGCGGGCGGTGCCGACCTCTTCGCTGCTTCGGCTTTAGACTTCTTCGGGCCGCCGCCGAACAGACGCGCAAGTGCGCGGAAGGGCGCGGCGAGCACGCGCGCCAGGCCGCTCTCTTTGTGCTTCGGCTGGTCGGGGTTGTCGGCGGCGTCGCTGTCTGAGTCGGGCGCGGACGTGGTCGCGGGCGAGGTCGCCGTGTTGACGGCAGGCGCGGGGTCGTGGAGCACTCGGTTGCCGAGCGCGGAAGGCGGCGCGAGCGCGCCCGCCGAGAGCAAGAGCGCGAGCGCGAGGGCGAGCGAGATGTTTCTGTTCTGCGACACGGCGACGACCTCCTGCGGCTCCGGGCCGTCTCGGTTCCATGCTTTCGTCGGCGGGGCTTCGAGGTCAGGCCCGGAGGGCGCTCGAATTATATGCGACCGGCGACCCGTTGTAAAAACGCGCGGCGCGTGCGGCGGTTCAGTTTAGGATTCGATCATTCGCAAACGAAAACCTCTCGACGGCCCTTCTCACTTGAGCTTTGAGTAAAGGGAAGCTCAACGCAGAGGCGCAGAGGACGCGGAGTGGGCGCAGAGGAATGCAGATTTCAAATTTGAAATTTCAAATCTCAAATCTCAAATCTGTGATTTCAAAGTTCAACGTCTCAAGGCTCAACTCTCAGCGCCCCCTCTGCGAACTCTGCGCCTGCGGCGTTGAATTAACCTCGCTCCACACTCAAATAGATAATCAATGCAGTGAAGCGAGCCGGCCCCTCCGCCTTAAAGAGCGGACAGGCCGGCTCGCTCATGTCAGTGAAGCCTTCGAGACTTCGGAAGCGCCCTTCAGTTTACTTGCCGGTGTTACCTCAGTTTACTTGCCGGTGTTGACGTACTGGATGCAGTCGCCCTGATTCTTGAAGGTGCTGCCGTCTGTGCGGACGTGCGTCTGCCACTCGCCTTCCTTGCACTGGGCCTTGGTCGTGGGCACGTTGCCGCCGATGCAGGCTCCGCCGGGCGCGATCAGCCAGGG
>JALZHC010000010.1:0-14047 GCA_030914105.1 Acidobacteriota bacterium | reverse complement strand
TCGGGCTGACCATTGCGCCGGAGTCCGGGCCGACGGGGCCGGGGCCTGCCGCGCTGCCCCACCAGTTGCAGGTGCCGTTGACCGACCCGCCGGAGCTGAGCGCGGGATGAACCGCGACGCCGAAGGCGGCGATGGTGACGTCAAGGTTGTTCTGGTTGACGTGCCCGGTGGCAAACGACGTGTCCTCGTTTTCAAACCAGACCGCGATGCGGTCGGCTCCGGGCGAGACGATGTTGCTGATGGAGTTGTCCGTGACGATGACGCCGGGCGTGTTGGCCTCAAGGCCGATGGCGTGAACCCAGCCGGCGGTGCCGGTCAGGTTGGTCATGGTGTTGCTCTGTATCTTCAGGCCCGTGTTGGAAGTCGCGCCGTTCCCGTTGTTGATCTGGACGCCGTAGGCCCCGCGCGTGTCGCTCGTCACGTTGGAGATGGTGTTGCCCTGAATCGTGATGTTCAGGCTGGGGTTGGTCGAGCCGCCGTCGCCGATCAGGACGCCCTTCGCAGACCTGTTGCTGTGGACGTTGTTCATCCGGTTGCCGATGATCTGCACGCCGTCGGGCCCCGCTTCGAGGTAGACGGCCTGGGCCGTGCCGTTGCCGGTCGTGTCGGCGGTGCTGATGCCGTCGATGATGTTGTTGATAATCGACGCGCCGTTGACCGTGTTCTTCACGTCGAAGCCGCTGGCCGCCCCGACGGTGTTCACGGTGTCGGTGACGGAGAAGCCGTCAACCGTGACGCCCGACGCCGAAATCCTAAACACCGCGCTTGAGCCGACCGACTGCGCGCCGCTGACCGTCGCCTCGCTGGCGTCGGCGAACGTCCGCCCGGCGACGGCGACGCCGGCCTGCGCGCCGTTAATCGTCAGGGCTTTGTTGACCAGAACGTTCTCGTGATAAGTGCCGGCGCAGACCTGCACCGTGTCTCCGGGGTTGGCGGCGTTCACCGCCGCCTGGATGGTCGTGAACGAGCCGGGGCATTGCGCCTGGTCGTCGTCAACGTAGAGCGTGTTGCCGGCGGCGTGCGCCGACCTCAGGCCGAAGGCGGCGAGACACGCGAGCGCGGCCAGGGCCACGAGAGAGAGCGTTAACTTCATCTTCATCTTTCTTCCTTTCACTGTGCTTCGTTTGGGTTGGGGGGCAAGAGAGCAGCCCCAGTGAACAGGGTTGTCGTGGTGTCGGGCGACCGTTTCGAGTTCGACATCCGGCCCGGCGGCAAGAGTCGCATGAACTTGAATAGTCGCCCGGTTCGTTACGGCGAGACGGTGAAGTCCATCAGGCGGAAGGTTCCGCCGCCCTGGCTGACGCCGACGCCGTTCTCGAAGAAGCAGCCGCCGCCGAACGAGAGGCCAATCAACTGCACGTCGGCCTTCGCGGCGTTGAACTCGTCGGGGAAGGCCGTACCGGGCTGGCCGTTCCAGTCAGACCACTGGTCGGGCGTGAGCGGTGCCGTCAGGGTCACGTCGCCGGCCTTGAGTGCTTCGAGGTTGACCGACACGGGGTTCGACCACCAGTAGTCCGTGTACTCGAACTTGCCGCTCGTGTCGGTCTGGAAGTAGAAACGCACGTTCGCGAAGCCGGGGCAGGGGTTCGAGGGCGTGCCCTCGCCGTAGTAGCTGAAGACGGTGTCGGGCGACACGTCAACGCCGACCGTCGCGGAGACGGAGTTCCTGGCCGACAGGTCGCCGAGGAGGCTGCCGTTGTAGGAGGGATGGCTGGTGGCGAGCAGCGCCGTGTCCGGCGTGTTCAGGAATTTGAAGGAGATGCCGCCGGGAATTTTGTCGGCGACGCGCGCCGGGTGTGCCTGCACGCGGTTGTAGTCAATGACCTTCCACTTCGGCGCGCCGGGGCGCTGGTTCTCAAAATCCTCGGCCCGCATCGAGCCGGCGGCGACCAGCGCGCAAGCGGCGACGGTCAAGGTCATCAAGATTCTTTTGGTCTTCATCTTCTTTCCTTTCACTGTGCTTCGTGTGATTGGGGGGCAAGTGTTCAGCCCCAGTGATCGGGATTGAATGCTACTCGATTATTACTGTGCGCCGCCCGATGTCACGGCATCTGTCAAAGAGCGAAGAAGGAGGCGGGCGACTACTCCGCCGGCGGCCCTCCGTCACTTGCGAGTGTTGCTGTGCGTTTGAAAGAGACGAGTCAGGGGAAGACGGGCAGAACTCTGCGGGTTGACCCTGGCGACTCCGGAACCGTAAAGCCCGAAACGTGCGGGCGCGCGGCGGCGGGCCTGACGTATAGAACCAACTTTCAAAGCGGCGCGCATCCTACCTGAACAACCTCACTCTAGTCAACCTCCAAGAGCCGCGCGGCAGGCCGCCGACTTTGACTTAACGCACGACCTCAGGGTCGCATCATAGCCCGAACGAGGCGGGCCGGCCTGTGACGTGCGTCACGCGCGCGAAAAAATCGGAGCGGGCAATCGAGGGCCGAAAGCCCGGCGCGCGCGTCGCCGCCGTCGGAGGTGCAGTTGAAGATCGCGCTCAGCCGAGCGGACGAAAGGCATGGGACGAAGAGGATGGCAAGAGAGACGGCGGGCCTCTTCAAAGACTCCTCCCACGCTCACGAAGAGCTTCAGCTTTGGCGGATGAAAAAATCCACGAGGGCGGACGCCGAAGTCAGCGCCATATATTATTGCCGGCACTTTACTAAACGATGATTGGCCGCGCGCTTCCATAAAAGCGTCGGCACGCGGGAGTCGTTCGATGCTGAAAGTCGTTCGACGCTGAAAGTCATTCGACGCCGCAGATCATTCGGCGGCGGGAGTCATTCGGCGCGCGCGGCGTCGGGCGCTGACTCGGCGCTCTGCTCGAAGGCGCGGCGCAGGTCTTCGGGGACGGGCACGGCGGCGCGCTCGTCGAGGCTCATCGCCACCTGCACGAGCGACGCACTTGCGCACAAGCGACCGTCCGACGCGCGCCGCAGCCGGTACTCGAAGGTCGCGGAAGACCCGCCGACGCGCGAAACCCAGACCTCAACCAACGCCTCGTCGCCGTAGACGAGCGGCGCGAAGAACTCGGCGCGCACGTTGACCGTGGGGAAGCCCAGGCGGCGGCGCGACACAAGCTCGTCGTAGGGTATGCCGCAGCGCGCCGCGAAGAAATCCTCCATCGCCGCGTGGCAGTAGTGGAAGAGGACGGGATAGTAGACGAGGCCCGCGGGGTCTGCGTCGCCGAAGCGGACTTTGATGCGCGCGGAGAAGGTCACGGGCCGAGCTGACTTATGAAAAATTCGCCGGGCGAGAAAGCGCGTCCACACTTGCAAAGGCCCAGCCGCGCGCTTGCGTTCGCCTCGCCGCTCAAGACTCGGCGGCGAAGCGTCGCCGCGGCGCGCACTTCACGCCGCGCCGCTCACATGACCATGTGCGCCAGTTGCAGCGCGTCGTTCGTCGGCGTCATGCCGGCGGCGCGCCGGTTCAGAAGGCCCTTGACGAGGCGGAGCAGCACGGTCGGGTTCATGGGCTTCGTGAGGTAAGCGTCCGCGCCCGCGGCGCGCGCGGCATCGCGATAGGCCTGGCTGTCGGGGCCGGCGCAGGCCACGATGGGCACGCCCTCCATCTGCGGGATGCTCCGCAGTCGCTGCGCGGCGAGCACGCCGCTCGGCCCAGGCATATTCAGGTCAATCAGGACGAGGTCGGGCGAGTTGAGTGCGACGCTCTCGAAGGCCGACTGTCCGCCCGCGACCTCGGCCACCTCGTAGCCCTCGTTCGAGAGGTAGAAGCGCACGGCGAGGCGCGCCTCCCTCGACTCGTCAATGACGAGGACTAGAGGGCGGAAGCGTCCTTTCTTGTTGGGCGGCATGGAGAGACACCTCTTTTCGGCAAACTTAAAAAGCCCGGCGAGGTCTTGGATAATAGATGGAAAAATTCCTATAGGGGCACGAGGGTTTACGGAGTCTACCCTCGCCTTTCGCGCGGTGTCAACTCTTAATTTTCGCACGGTGGCGGAGTTTTCGCCCTTGAGCATACAGCCACTAAGACCCACCGCAGAGGCGCAGAGTACGCAGAGGAAGTGCAGAGGCTTGTACTTTGCCTTCCTCTGCGCAATCTCTGCGAACTCTGCGGTGAACTCCCCAAGCTCTAAGCTCAAGTTTGAATTGACCCTGTCACACGACCGCGCGCGGCTTAAGGCTTCTTCAGAAGCTTCCTGTCTATCTTGCCGCGGTCGTTCTTCGGAAGTGCGCCGACGAACTCGACCCAGCGCGGGTACTTGTAGAGCGCGAGGCGCGACTTGACGAACTCCTTGATCTCGCGCGCAAGCTCTTCGCTCGGCGCGTGCCCCTCGCGCAAGACGACGAAGGCTTTGGGCTTGACGAGGCCGTCGCCCGCGTCGTGGCCGACGACCGCCGCTTCGAGCACCGCGTCGTGTCGGAGCAGGCAATTCTCGATCTCCGCGGGCGCGACGAAGACGCCGGAGACCTTGAGCATGTCGTCCGTGCGACCGTGGTACCAGTAGTAGCCTTCCTCGTCCGAGTGGAACTGGTCGCCCGTCGTGCACCAATCGCCCGCGAACGTCGCCTTCGACTTCTCGTGCGCCTGCCAGTAACAGAGCGCCGCCGAGTCGCCCTTAATGCGCAGCGTCCCCATCTCGCCCATCGGCACGGCACGGCCTTCGGCGTCCACGATCTCCGCCTCGTAACCTTCGACGATGCGACCGAGGCTGCCGGGCCTTACGTCGCCGGGCCGGTTCGTGATGTAGATGTGGAACATCTCGGCCGAGCCGATGCCGTCGTAAATCTCGACGCCGAACGTCTCGACCCAGCGCCGGTAGAGCTCGACGGGGAGCGCCTCGCCCGCCGAAAGGCAGATGCGCAGGCTGGACAGATCGCGCGCGGCTGCGCCTTCCACGTTGAGCATCGAGTTGATCATCGTCGGCACGCTCGTCAGAACCGTCGGGCGGTAGCGTTCGATGACCTCGAACATCTTTTCGGGCGTCGAGCGCTCACTGAAGAGCGCGGTCGCGCCGCCCACGGCGAACGGGAAGAGAAGGTTCGTGCCCGTCGCATAGCCGAAGAAGAGCTTCGGGACGGAGACGGTCAGGTCGTTCTCGTTCAAGCCGAGCACGCCCTTCGCGTAGCATTCGGTGTTGTAAGGCAGGTCGTGTTGCAGGTGCACCGCGCCCTTCGGGTGGCCCGTGGAGCCGGAGGTGAAGAGCCAGATGGCCGGGTCGTCTCGGTGCGTGTCCGCCGGGGTCAGCTCGTCCGGCTGCGCGTCCGACACTTCGGCGAACGAGTGAAAGCGCCCGCGCTCTTTGCCGACCACGAGCACGTTCTTCAAGTGCCGCGCGCCCTTTGCCGCACGCGCGAAGCTCTCGACCAAAGACTCGTGGATGACGGCGACGCGCGCGCGCGTGTATTCGAGGTAGTAGCCGTAGTCGTCCGCGGGCAGCAGCGGGTTGACCATCGTGATGACCGCGCCCACGCGATTCGCGCCGAACCAGGCCCAGGCGAACTCCGGGCAATCAGGGAGCGCGATCAGCACGCGGTCTTCCGTCCGCGCGCCAAGCTCGCGCAGCGCGCCGCCCGCGCGGTTCGACCAACGCGCCGCGTCCGCGTAAGTGAAAGCCTCTTCGCCGAAGTAGAGGCAGACCTTGCCGCCGCGCCCCTCCTCAAGATTGTGGTAGAGGAAGTAGTCGCCCATCCGGAAGCGTTCGGGAAATTCGACGTTCATCACGCCTATTCTTCCTGCGGCTCGCGCGCGGCGCGCAGCGAGAACATGTGCGGGAGCATGCCGAGGTGGCCTTTCAGGCGACCCTTACCCGGCTCGAACTCTTCCAGCGAAACGTAGGAAGGGATGTACCAGAGATAAGGGAACTCGTGAAGGAACTCCAGGCGCAGCCCCGCGCCGATGACGGCGTTGACGACATCGCTCAGGCTGTGCTCCCAGTTGTACTCCGGGTGCGAGAACCCTTCCGCGTCACCCGAAGCGTAAGAGCCGTGGGATTCCAACTCGACGGGTTCGGGACTATGGAAGTAACCGTATTCGAGCGCCGTGCCCTCGAAGTTGACCATCCCGAAGATCGGGTGGGCATCAACGATGTAGAAGAAGCCGCCGGGCTTGAGGAAGTGCGCGACGATTTCGGCCCAGCGGTCGAGGTCGGGCAGCCACGAGAGCACGCCGTAGGATGTGAAGACGATGTCGAAGCGGTCTCGGAGCGCGGACGGCAGGTCGTAGACGTCCGAGCGTATGAAGCGCGCGGGGATTTGCAACTCCTCGCTCAGAGCGCGCGCGAGGCTGATCGCCTCGTCGGAGAAGTCCACGCCCGTCACGCGCGCGCCGAGCCGCGCCCACGAGAGCGTATCCTGCCCGAAGTGACATTGCAGGTGGAGGAGCGAGCGCCCGCGCACGTCCCCGACCTCCGCGACTTCTAAGGGTTTGAGCGACGAGCGCCCGGCCTTGAAACCTTCGAGGTCGTAGAACTCGGAGTGTGCGTGCAGGCGCGTCCATCCGTCCCAGAGCGAGCGGTTGCTTTCGACGTACTCGTTCATACTGCCAGTTCTGCGAGAGCGTTTACGCTCAGGTCTGCCGCGCGGCGAAAGGGCAACCGCCCTCGCCGTGGCGGCTGTCGAGGTGTGTGCGCGCCTCCCAGAGTTCGGGGAAGAATTTTTTGTCGAGCGTGGTCTTCAGATACCCGATGCCCTCGCTGCCGCCCGTGCCGCGCTTCGCGCCGAGCATCCGCTCGACCATCTTGACGTGATGGTAGCGCCAGAGAGAGAAGAACTCGTCGTGCGCGATGAGCGCCTCGCCGAGTTGAAACTCTTCCGGGCGCGCGTCGAAGTGCGCGAGCACTTCAACGACGGCGCGGACGCGCAGTTGGTAGCGCCGACGCCTTTCGTCTTCGGAGAGCGAGGCGTCGTCGGGCGGCGCGTCCAAGCCCCTTCGCGAGAGCAGCGCGTAGAACTCTTCGCCGAGCGTCGGCGCATCCATGCGCGCGCGCAGGCGCGCCGACGCAAACTCGTCGTCCGCGAAGGCGCGCATGATCTCTGCGTCCTTAAGGCCCGAAGCGAACTCGACCTCGCGGAACTGCATTGACTGGAAGCCGCTCGCGGGGTTGAGCTGGTCGCGGAAGCCCAGGAAGCTGATCGGCGTCATCGTCTCCAGAATGTGTATCTGCGCGATGAGCAGCTTCTCTATCTCGACGACCCGCGCGAGCGCGCGCGCGGCAGCCGCCCCACGCCCCTCGCGCATCGCGTAGGCGGCGGCGTCCAGTTCGTGGAGCATCTGCTTGAACCAGAGTTCGTATGCCTGGTGGACGGTGATGAAGAGAAGCTCGTCGTGGTGCGCGGGCTCGGACAGGCACGTCTGCAAGTCTATCAGCTCGCGCACACGCAGATACTTGTTGTATGAGAGCGGGGCTTTGCCGCCGTATTCATTCATAAGGATGAAGGATGAAGGATGAAGACGGAAGGAAGATGACCGGGCAATAATCGAAGAGAGAGAAGGGTCTCATGGCCGCGCTTTCATCCTTCATCCTTCCGCCTTCATCCTTTCTAAAATGCCGCGCCCGCGGCCTCGTGCGCGGCGTAGGCGCGCGTGTCAATGATTCGGCGCATCTCGCGGACGACGTGCTCCAGCTCTTCGTCCTTCGTGTAGAAGTGCGGCGAGACGCGTATGCCTGCGCCGGGTCGGTAGTCGACGATGGTCTCGCGGCGGATGAGTTCGCGCGTAACGGCGGGCGCGTGTTCGAGGGCGACGGTGATGGTGCCGCCGCGCTCTGCGGGGTCGCGCGGGCTTGTGACGCGGAAGCCCGCTTCCTCCGCGAGCGAGACGAGCATCTGCGTCTGCCTGACGCTCTTGGCGCGAATCCGCTCAACGCCGATCTCGTTGATGATTTGATAGCCGGACTGCGCCGCGTAGAGAGCCGGCACGGCGGGCGAGCCGTGGAGGAAGCGCGCGATGCCTTCCGAGTAGCGGATGGGCGCGTCCTCAAAGGCGAAGGGCGCGGCGTGCGCCATCCAGCCCGTGACCTTCGGCTCTAAAGTTTGTTGCAGCCGCGGCGCAACGTAGAGGTAGCCCGCGCCGGGGCCGCCGCAGAGCCACTTCACGGAGCCGCCCGTCGCAAAGTCAACGTCAAGCTCACGCACGCTGAAAGGCACGGTGCCGGCGGATTGGTAAGTGTCTAAGACGACGAGCGCGCCGACTTCGTGCGCGCGCTCGGTGATGGCGCGCGCGTCCTGTAGGTACGCGCTCTTGAAGAGGACGTGCGAGAGGGGGACGAGCAGCGTCTCGTCGTCGATGGCCGCGAGCAGAGGGTCGAGCGGGGCGGTGATGCCGTCAACGGATTTGACCTTCTCGATGCGGAAGCGACCGTCGCGCGCGTGCGCCTCGTAGGCGTACATGACGGAGGGGAACTCAAGCTCGGAGTAGACGATCTTGTTGCGCCTGGTTTCGGGCGTCGTGTCGAAGCAGGAGAGGATGACCGACTGGCAGACCGAGACGTTCTGGTGCATCGCGACCGTGCCCGGCTCGGCCCCGATGATGCGCGCCACCTCGTCGCCGACCGAGAGCGGCATCTCCCACCACCCTTCGGCCCACGCGCGCACGCCGCGCGTCGCCCACACTTCGGCGTAATCTTCGAGGCGCTCGAAGGTTCGGCGCGGCATCGCGCCGAGGCTGTGCGAGATCAGGTACGTGGTCTTTTCCAGAATGGGGAACTCGCGCCGCCACTCAAGAAGCTCGTCCGTCAAGAGCCGCCTCCGTCGTCTAAAGATTCGCCGTCACGCGAGCCTTGCTCCCGCGCCTCGCCGTCAAGCCCGCTTCCTCTCCTTCGCCTTCAACTCCGGGTGGCGCGCGAGGAACCCGCCGCGCTTCAGTTTGTAGCGACCCGGCTTGAGGGTTTCTTCTTCAGTCATACCCG
This sequence comes from Acidobacteriota bacterium, assembly GCA_030914105.1. Taxonomy (GTDB): domain Bacteria; phylum Acidobacteriota; class Blastocatellia; order Pyrinomonadales; family Pyrinomonadaceae; genus QHXN01. Next base: position 5,193 of record JALZHC010000010.1, on the reverse strand, counting down.
CCTCAAGGTCGCGCCGGTAATCCTCTTCCGAGACCTCAATAGTCACGTTCTCGCCGTCGTCTTCAACCACGGTGAAGACAAAAGGTCTAGGGGTTACTTGCTCGCCCATAATTTTCCCGCTCTGCTTTATCCGCCTTCCGAGCCGAGATGATACGCACCACATCGCCCGCGCGCTCGGCGTAGACGATATAGAGCAGGCGCCGGCTCGACACGCCGATGATGAAAAATCGCTTCTCTTCGTCCGAGTGCGCCGCGTCGTAATCTTCGAGCGCGTTCGGGTCGTAAAAGACCTCGGTCGCCTCGGCGAAGCTGACACCGTACTTCTTTAAATTAGCCAGAGCCTTCTCGTCGTCCCACTCGAATTTCACGCGTCGGCCTCGCCGCGTTAACTGAGCCGAAAGCCGGGTGGGATTGTCAACGAGTATAGCCGCCCGCGATTTGGATGGCTACTCTTAGCAGTCGCGTTTGAAGCGGGCGGGAGGGAAGAGAGATGAGTGGGAGAGATGTGGAATCAGTCTTCGTGCATGACCTTGCCGATCTCGCGCTCGGCGTCGAGGGGAGATTTGCGGAAGGTGGCGGAGGGGGCTTTGAGGTTGTAGGCGGCGATGCGGCGGTTGAGGTCTGAAGCCTGGCGGCGGAAGGCCGCGAGGGCCTGGAGCCAGTCGGCCTCGGCGCGCGCCGCCGTGCGCTTCGAGCGGAGGCCGTCGCGGTAGACGTTCCAGGAGCGCAGGAGGTCTGCGCGCGCGCCGTGGGCAGAAGCGTCCAGCTCTTCACCCTGCCTGATCCAGGGGAGCGCGAGCAAGTTATTTTTGAAGATGCGCAAGGTCGAGCGCGCGACGTGGCCCGCGAGTACCTCGCCGCCGGCGCGCGTTAACTTCGGCGCGGCGGCGCTCAGGCCGCGCGCGGCTCCGCGCCTGAACGCGCCCCTGAAAATTCGTCCCAGTATTCCTTCCCACTTGCTCATAGGTAAAGACCTCAGCCGCGCGCCCGAAAGCCACGACGCCCGTGTTCCTGCCAGCCCCTTACGTCGCCGTCGCGCGCGGAGTTCGGGTTTTATAGCCGTCAGCACTCAGCCATCAGCTTTCAGCTTCAGTCCCTTTGCGTTCTTTGCGAATGCCTCCAGCGTCTTTGCGGTTAAGTTAGGCACACTTAACCGCAAAGACCGCAAAGAAGGCGCGAAGGAGTTTAAGCTGAAAGCTGAGTGCTGAACGCTACTATTCAAAAATCCAAAATCAAAAATTTGTTACACTCGGATCGTCATGTGGCACCCCGAACCCGCCGTCAGACATTCGATACCGGAGACGCGCTGGCCGACTGCGTTTGAAGCGGCGCGCGCGCGTCTGTTCCAGCCCATCAAGGTCGGCGCGCTGACGCTTGAAAGCCGCACGTGGGTTCCGGCGATGGTGCCGTGGCGCGCGACCGAGGACGGCAGCGTGACGCGCGAGAACCTTGAGTGGTACGGGCGTTTCGCCGCGGGGCGACCCGGCGCAATCGTCGTCGAGGCCACAGGGATACGCGACATCCCTTCGGGGCCGCTCCTGCGCATCGGCCACGACCGCTTCATTCCGGGCCTGCGCGAGCTGGTCGAGACAGTCCGGCGCGAGAGCGAGGGCCGCACGCGTCTGCTCATACAGATCATAGACTTCCTCGCCGTCAAGCGTCGCCCCGAACGCTCAAAGTATTTCGAGCGCTTCCTCGCCGTCACAGAGCGCCATCGCCGCGCGCTCTCGCAGCTCAGTGAAGACGAGGGCTGGCTCACGCGAGACGAGCGCGACGTGCGCGCCTTTCTGAAGGACGCGCCGGACGAGACGGTCGAGCGCGTGCTCGACGAGCGCGAGCTTGAGTCTCTGCGCTTCGGCTACCGCGAGCGCGTGACGGACGTGCACCTGCCCCACGTCCGAAACTTGCCGGAGGTTCTTCCCCGTCTCTTCGCCGAAGCCGCGCGGCGCGCGCGCGAAGCCGGCTTCGACGGCGTGGAGCTTCATTACGCGCACGCCTACACGATGGCCTCCTTCCTCAGCCGCCGCAACGAACGCCTCGACGGCTACGGCGGCTCGCCGGAGGCGCGCGTGCGTCTGCCGCTCGAAGTCTACGCGGCTGTGCGCGCGCGCGTCGGGCCGGACTATACGGTCGGCGTGCGCTTCCTCGGCGACGAAGTCATCGAGGGCGGGAGCCGCGCGAGCGACGCCCTCTACTACGGGGTTGAGTTCGCGCGCGCTGGATTCGACTTCCTCTCGGTCTCGAAGGGCGGCAAGTTCGAGGACGCGCGGCAGCCGAAGGTCGGGCAGGCCGTCTACCCTTACACGGGCCGGAGCGGCTACGAGTGCATGCCGACCGTCATCTCCGACGCGCGCGGCCCCTTCGGTCGCAACCTCCCGCTCGCGCGTGCGATCAAGCGAGCCGTGAACGACGCCGGCTTTCAAACGCCGGTCGTCGCCACGGGCGGCGTCGGCACCTTCGAGCTGGCCGAAGAAATCTTGCGTCGCGGCGACGCCGACATCGTCGGAATGGCGCGGCAGGCTCTGGCAGACCCCGACTGGTTTACGAAAGTGAAGGCGGGGCGCGGGCGCGAGGTGCGCCGCTGCACCTACACGAACTACTGCGAGGCGCTCGATCAGATGCACAAACAGGTCACTTGCAAGCTCTGGGATCACGAGGGACTCGACGAGCCGGGCGTCTCACTCTCGACAGACGGGCGCAGGCGTCTGCTTCCGCCGCGTTGGAAGGAAGAGGGGGAAAGGGAAAGGTAGAAAGGATAAGGGAAGGGGAAGGGGAATGAAGAAGGCCGTTCGCCCTTGCTCGCTTTTTATCCTTTACCCTTTCCCCCTTACCCCGATACGTTTTCGTACTCAGCGATGAACGCGGGGTCGCGCCGCTTCAGGCTTTCATAAGTCACGCGCTTGCTGCGCGTCATGAGGCTGAAGGCGAACTGCGTCGGCGGGAGGTGAATGTAGTCCTTCACGTTCTCGAACCAGAGCCGACTCTCGTGCGCGGCCTGCTGGTACTCTTCGACGACGGGCCTGCGCGTGCGCTCGAACTCGGCGAGCGCGTGCGCCACGTCCAGCCCCGCGGCGAAGAGGCGGAAGAGCGCGATTGAGTCCTCCATCGCCAGCTTCGTCCCCGACCCGATGGAGAAGTGCGCCGTGTGCAGCGCATCGCCGAGGAGGACGACGCCCGCGCGGCTCCACCTGCCGTTCTTCACCAGAAGGAAGTTAATCCAGCGGGAGTTGTTCGACAGAAGCTCGTGGCCTTCGAGGTCTGCGTCGAAGACGCGCGCCAGGTAGGCGCGGGCTTCGTCGTCCGCCATCCGCTCGAAGCCCGCGCGCCGCCACGTCGCCTCGTCGCACTCGACGATGAAGGTGCTCAGTGAGGGGCTGAACTTGTAGGAGTGTGCGGCGAAGACGCCCGCTTCGACCGCGCGGAAGGTGAGCGTCAGGCCGTGGAAGAGCCGGCGCGTGCCGAACCAGATGTACTTGTTGCGCCCGGCTTCGAGCGCTGGCCGGAAGTCTTCACTGTAGCGCTCGCGCACCGTGCTGCCCACGCCGTCCGCGCCGACGAGCAGGTCGCAGTCGGCGGCGAGCGCGTCGATCTCTTCGACCTCCGCGCGGAACCTCAGCTCGACGCCGAGTTCGGCGCAGCGCTCCTGTAGGATGTTCAAGAGGCGCAGGCGCGCGATGCCGGAGAAGTGGTTGCCGCGGATGCTCGTCTTGCTTTCGCGCAAGACTACGTCCACGTTGTCCCACGTCTCGAAGCTCTCAGTGATGCGGCGGTGCGACACCTCGTCGGCCTCGCGCAGGTTCGAGAGCGTGCGGCCCGAAAAGACCACGCCCCACCCGAAGGTCGCGTCCGGCGGGTTGCGCTCGAAGACCGTGACTCGGTGCGACGCGTCGTGCCGCTTCATCAAGAGCGCGAAGTACAGGCCCGCCGGCCCGCCGCCGATGACGTTGACCTTCATTCTTTAAGGAGTTCCCGCGCGATGATGAGCTTCTGAATCTCGCTGGTGCCTTCGTAGATGCGCAGCGCACGCACGTCGCGATAGAGGCGCTCGACCGCGTGGCCGCGCACGAGGCCGTAGCCGCCGTGAATCTGCACGGCCTCGTCGACGACGCGCTGCGCGGCCTCGGTCGCGTAGAACTTGGCCTCGCTCGCGGCGCGTGTCAACGCCGAGCCGGTCGCGCCGTTGTCTTTGAGGTGCGCGGCGCGGTAGACGAGCAGGCGCGCGGCGTCCAGCTCGGTCTGCATGACGGCCAGCTTCTCCTGGACGAGCTGGTGCATGGCGAGCGTGACGCCGAACTGCCGCCGCGTCTTGGCGTGATGAATCGCTTCGTCTAAAGCGCGCCGCGCCATGCCGCAGGCGGCAGCGCCGACGCTGGCGCGGAACATGTCCATCGTCAGCATCGCCAGACGAAACCCCTCCCCTTCGGCGCCGACGCGGTCTTCTTCGGGGACGCGCACGTCCGCGAACTCGATCTCGCCGATGGGATGCGCGGCGACCATCGGCGTGCGCGCGACGACGCGCAGGCCCGGCATGCGCGCGCCGACGATGAAGGCGGAAAGCTCCGCGCGCCCGTCGCCGCGCGTGCCCGTGCGCGCAAAGACCGTGTAGAAGTCTGCGAGGCCGGCGTTCGAGATGAAGCACTTGCGACCGTTGATGAGATAGCCGTCAGAGTCGCGCGTGGCCGTCGTCTGGACGTTCGACACGTCGGAGCCGGCTTCCGGCTCGGTCAGCGCGAAGGCGGCGACCGACTTGCCGGCGCGCGCGCGTTCGAGCCAGAAGTCGCGGACGTGCTCTGTGGCGGCGAGTGAGACGGCGTAGGTGCCGAGGCCCTGCATGACGAAGGCGAGGTCTGCGAGCGGCGAGTGGTAGGAGAGCGCCTCGCGCACGACGCAGAGCGAGCGCGCGTCGAGCGGCGCGCCGTCGACACGCGCCACCGAGTAGCGCAAAAGGTCTGCCTGCGCGAGCAGCGAGAGGAGCTGGCGGAAGCGCGCGTCCACTTCCGTCTCTTCTTCTTCGGCGCTCGTCGGCTCGACCTCGCGCGCGGCGAAGTTCGCCACGACCGCGGCGAGGCGCGCGTGCTCGTCGGTGAAAAACGGGGCCTCCTCGAAAAATCTGTCGCGCGGCATCGTTCCTCTCGCTCACTCGATGCGGATGAGTTTGCCTGTCTTCTTGTTCAGGAGAAGCGTCTTCGCGGG
>JALZHC010000690.1 GCA_030914105.1 Acidobacteriota bacterium | reverse complement strand
ATATAGACCTGTCCGCTCATGTAGACCCACTCGATGTCCTGTTCCTTCCCGCCGAAAATATTCTTGATGAGCGAGGCGGCGTGCGCGAGCCGACGCACCACGTCGTCGGTGAGTACGGCGCGGTCGCCGCTGATGGGAATCTCTCTGACGCCGCCGTGCTCGTCGAAGGTGAGCAGGCTGTCTTCGTCCGAGCGCGTCAGGACTTTGACGGAGTTGGCACGCGGCACGTAGATGATCTGCTCGGCCACCTTCTTGCCCTCGACGACCTTGATGCCTAAGCCCCGCTTGGCCGAGATGTAGATGCCGCCGCGGTCGTCCGAGTCGAACGGGTCGGTCGTAATCATCACGCCGGCACTGTCGGCGTTGATGCCTTCCTGAACGAGGACGGCCATGAAGGACTTTGAGTGGTCAATGCCTGCGCGCTCGCGCGCCTCGTAGGCGTCGAAGTTCCAGAGCGAGGCCCAGACGGTCTTGAGGGCCTCGATGAGCTGTTCGTCGCCCTTCACGTTCGGCACGGTGTCGTGCAGCCCCGCGCCGCTGAAGTTCGGCAGGTCTTCGACGTTTGAAGAGCTGCGGACGAAAAGGCCCTTGCCCGCGTACTCCGCGTGCACCTTCTTCAAGACTGCCTCGCGCAGCGCGTCGCTGACCTTCCCGGCCTTGATGCGTTCGCGCATCTCCGTCAGCTTCTGGCGGCGGTAGGCCGGGTCGTGGACGAACTGCTGGTCGTTCATCATCTCGTAGATCGAGTCTTCGAGCTTGTTCTCCTTGATGAACTGGTCGTAGTAGTAGATGGGTATGCCGAAGCCTTTGGGGACGACGATGCCGGGCAGTTGGGCGTGCGCGACTTCGCCGAGGTTCGCCGACTTCCCGCCGTAGGCGTCCGACTGCCGCGCGCGCTGCTCGTAGAGGTCGAGCAGGCGACGCTCGCCGAGATTGAAGCGCGGCGTCATCACGTCCAGATGCGCCTTGAGCCGTATTTGGTACTCGTCGATCTCCTTGAGGTCTGCGCGCTTGATCGTGTAGTGATCCTGGAAGGTCTCGAAGTCAACCCACCAGCCGTCGTACTGCTTGAGAAGCTCCTCGGCGTTCTTGATGTAGGCGTTCGGGACTCGCCAGCCTTTGACCAGAAGATTGATGTGCGAGAGCGGCGTCGAGGGCTTCGAGACGATGACGCCGGCCACGGGCGGAAGGCTCAAGGGCACTTCCTTCAGGACGAGTATCTCGTTGAAGCCGATCTCGACGTGGTCGTCCAGCTTCTCGATGATGTGGATACGGCCCAGGCCCTTCGCGACGTTTAGAGCCTGGTACTCCTGCTCGCGCGCGATGTCGCTCTGGAGCACGCGCTCCAGCCCTTGAATCGAAGCCGAGTCCTCCTCCTGCTTCGTCGAGTTCGGCTTGAAGGCGACGGGCGCGAAGAAGGTTTTTTTGAGCACGTCCGCCGTCAGCTTGATCTGCTCGGCGGGAATCTGGTCGCCCTCCCAGAACTCGAAGGTGTAGCGCCGGACGGGCGCCTGCCACGCGAGCGTGCCGAGGATGAAGCGGCGGTTGGGGTTGATGTAGTTGTTCTTCCAGAACTCCTCGCCGCGTTCGAGCGAAAGGTAGGTGCCGTTGACGAAGTCCTTGTGGAAGCGGTAGCGCTGCGAGTTGACGTAGTAGATTCGGTTTCCGTCCCGGCGGTCGATGACGAAGAGCACGTGCGGCAGCGCGTAAGGCTGATCAGTGAAGACGCGTGCGAGCTTGCCGAAGTCATCTTCCGAGCGGATCGCGGGGAGCGAAGGGGGCACGCGCAGATAGTCAACCTGCGCAGATTCACGGGCTGGTTTCCCGCCTGTCTCCTGAGCGCAGGCAATGCCCGCGCCGAGGAGTGCGACAAAGAGCGCCGCGAGACACCGGACGGCCTTAACGGTCTTCGGGAATTTCATGACTCAGCCTCCACTCAACAACTTCACGCCTTCGCGCCTGAGCAATTCTACCAGATCGTCAATGTGTCGGCGCTGTGTGAGGAAGCTATTGACGTTGATGCGCAGCGCGCGGCGTCCGTGCAGGACTGTCGTCGCGAGCCAAGCGCCGCCGCTGCGCTCGACCGCTTGCTGCAAGGCACGCTGCAATTCGTCCTGCTCGGCCGCCGACCGTTCGCGCGCGCCCGCGGGCAGAAAGCGGACGCAGCACAGAGCCGTCTCGACCTCTCCGACGCGCTCGAACTCGTCCAGCTCGTCGAAGCGCGAGGCGAGGTATTGCACCAGTTCAATCTGCCGCTCGATGACCTCGGCGTAGCCGCGCACGCCCAACGCTTTGAGCGCCGCCCAGACCTTCAAAGCCATCGCGCGGCGCGTGCCGAGCTGGCCGTAGCGGAAGAAGTCCAGCTCAACGTCCGCGCCGCCGCGCTCTTCGCTTAGATATTCGGGCGTGATGTCGAAGCCGTCGCGCAAGACCTTGCCGCCCTCGCGCACGAGCAGCGCGCCGCACATGAAGGGAACGAACATCCACTTGTGCGGGTCAATGGTCGCGGAGTCGGCGCGCTCTATCCCGCGCAGACGCCACTTGTGCTTTTCCGAGAACGCGAGCCCGCCGCCGTAGGCCGCGTCGACGTGAAACCAAAGGCCGAACTCGCCAGCGACATCGGCCAACTCGTCCAAAGGGTCAACCACGCCGGTCGAGGTCGCGCCCGCCGCGCCCGCGACGCACACGGGCGTGTGCCCTTCGGAGATGTCGCGCCGGATTGCTTCGCGCAGTAAGTCGGTGCGGATGTGGAAGCGCTCGTCGGTCTCAATCTTGCGGAGGTTGTCGCGACCCAGGCCGAGGATGTCCACGCCCTTGATGAAGGAGTAATGGCACTGCTCGGAGGCATAGGCGATGAGCTTGCCTTCTGCTTCTGACGAGCGCAGGCCGCGGTCGCGCGTGCCCGCGGCGGCGCGGTCGCGCGCGCACTTGAGGCCGATGAGGTTGGCTTCGGAGCCGCCGGAGGTGAGCGTGCCGAAGGACTCTTCGCCGTAGCCGACGAGCTGGCAGAGCCACCTGAGCACGCGCGCCTCAAGGACGCTCGCCGAGGGCGAGTTGCGCCAGGCCGCGCCGTTCTGGTTGATGGCG
>JALZHC010000689.1 GCA_030914105.1 Acidobacteriota bacterium | reverse complement strand
CGCGCCCGCGCGCGCCGCGCTCACGAGCGTCGCCGCCGCGAGCAGCGAGATCAGTGCGGCGGCCACGCCGGCCTTCAGAATGCTCTTCATCGTCTCTTCTCCTTCGTTTGAAATTGGGGACACTTCGGGCCGAGCCGGCCCGGCTCTTCCGGCCCGGCGAGGCCGCCTCTCAGTCTCGTTTTGGCTGACCCTCGCGAGTTCGACGGATTTACGGAAGGCACGCCCGCAGTGGATTCGGCCCGAAAAGATTTGTGCGAAGGAATCCGTTAATGGTAAAGATAACGTAACCTCTTGTGGGGAGTCGTGCCGACAGTGAGTTCACCCCCGGAACCCAGGGCAACCGTGCAGGCCGCCGAGACGCGCCACGCCGCGCTGATACGCGAGACCGCCGCCGGAGACCAGCAGGCGCTCGCCTCGCTCTACGACGCGACGAGCCGCGCAGTCTACGGTCTTCTGCTGCGGATACTCGCCGACGCCTCGGCTGCCGAGGAGGTCTTGCTCGACGTCTACGCGCAGGTCTGGCGTCAGGCGGCGAGCTACAGCGCAGAGCGCGGGACGCCTCTGGCCTGGCTGACGACCATCGCGCGCAGCCGAGCCATTGACCGGCTGCGGCGCGGTCGCTTAGAGCAGCAGCGCACGGGGCCGCTCGACCTGACGACGGCGCAAATCGCCGCCGCCGGCGCGAGCGTCGAAGAGGAGGTCGAGGCACGCGAGAAGGGCGCGATTGTGCGCGCGGCCCTGGACGCGCTCGCGCCCGAACAGCGCGAGGTGATCGAGCTGGCTTACTACGGCGGGATGAGCCACAGCGAGATCGCGGCGGCGCGGGGACTGCCGCTCGGCACTGTGAAGACGCGCACGCGCCTCGGCATGATGCGCCTGCGCGAGATGTTGAGGCCCGTCTACGAAGGGGTTTGATGACACACGCGACCGCGGACGAAGAGTTGGAAGGGCAGGCCGCGCTCTATGCGCTCGGCGCGCTCGACGCCGAAGAGGCGCGCGCCTTCGAGTCGCACCTCGCCGAAGGCTGCGCGTCGTGCGAGGCGGAGCTGCGCGAGTTCGAGGCAGTGGTCTCAGACCTCGCCTTCGCCGCGCCCGAAGCCTCCCCGCCCGCCGGCGCACGCGCGCGCATGCTCGCGCTCGTCTCTGAAGAGGCGGCGCAGGGCAGCGGCGCGGAGGCGAAGACGAAAACCCAATCAGGCGGCGCGCAGACGAAAACAGAGTCGGGCGACGCAGAGACGAAGACGGAGTCAGGCGGCGCGGGCTTCCTCGTCGTCCGCGCGGGCGAGGGCGAGTGGCGACCGACCGCGGACGCGGGCGTCCGCTTCAAGCTCCTCTTCTTAGACCGCGAGCGCTCGACCGTCACCACCCTCGTCCGCATGGAGCCGGGCGCGCGCATCCCCGCGCACCGACACCTCGGCGTCGAGCAGTGCCTCCTCCTCGAAGGCGACCTCCGCGCCGGCCGGCTAGAGATGTCCGCGGGCGACTTCAACTGCTCGCTCCCCGGCAGCGTCCACGAAGACCTGACGACCGAAGGCGGCGCGCTCTTCCTCATCGTCGCGCCCGAACGCTACGAGACCCTCGGCCCGCGCGCCGGCTCTTCCTGAAAGCGCTTCCGAAACTTTAGTTCTGAGTAGGCTTTCACCGCGTAATTTTTAGAGTGAGAAGATACAGTACCGGGCGAGGGCTTTATAACACTGAATTTACTTCCGGAAGACTACTCTTTTACCAAAAAGATAACGGTCATGTTTATAAGAGTAAGACTCAACGATGACAAAAAGAAAAACAGGAGGATGCCACTAGACTGGAGGGGACGGCCAAAGAACATTGGAAGAATTTTTAAGTAAACGATTGACGCCCCGATAAAACAAATGAGAGGCAGCTTTGCTAAGCTCGGGTTAAGTTTCTTTATGCGAAAGAAAAAATAAATAAGGTTCAAAGCCGCGAACGAACAGAGGACAAAGACCTGAAGAATTAGAATCAATGCCGGACGGAATATTTCGCGTTGCATACCTCCGTAGTAGAGAAATAGAAGACTGAGACAGACGAGCGGAATTGCAAACAAGAGCCACATCCCGAAACGCCTCATCACTTCTCGTTTCAAATTCATAAGTCCTCCCGTTAATTAACAGTAGCGCATATGGTGGAGAGGCAGAAGATTAACACGCCTATTAATCATCCTGCCTCTCCACTCCAATGTTTAGCACATCGGGCAACGATCTGGTATTCCCAGTTCGCAAGACATCTCGCTTGCATAACATCCAAGTACCATGAGGGCAGCAGCAAGTGTCGCGATTCCGAGGCATTGAAGAGTAGCGGTGGCATCCGTTATTACCACGCATGCCACCGCTGCGGCTGTCGACACGCCTAGCGCCGTTGCAACGCACGAAACTGCGTTGATTTGACAGATCTTCAACTGGCGGGCCTTGCACTGTGCGCACGTCTCTCCGAAAAAGCTGCCGAATGGATCGCCGAACGAATCGCCGAATCCTGCGAACGGGTCGTCGCAGCCCATGCCGAAGTCCTGGTAGAAGGTGTCACCATCGAACCAGCCGTCGCCGCCGAAGAGGCAGCCGCCGAACTCATCCTGTGCGGGCGAAGAGAGGCCGGGCGGCTCGTAGGTGGCCGGCATAAAGCGCGCCGCACCGGCCCTCGACCCGGTCTCGCGCCCGACGGCGACGAGTCTTCCGGAGCGGTCGTAGTCGTAGCGGACGCTCGCGCCATCCGAGTCGGAGAGGCTGCGCAGGCGACCTCCACGGTCGTAAGTGAAGGTGCGGTGTTTGCCGCGGGCGTCCGTGTAGCCTGTGAGCGAACCGCGCGCGTCGTATTCGTAGCGGCGCGACTTGCCGGAAGAGTTACTGAGCGCGACGATGCGCCCGGCCCGGTCGCGCGCGGCGCGAACCCACCTGCCGTCCGCCGAGGCGACGCCGACGAGCGCCCCGCTCGCGTCTCGCTCCAGAGTTAACGAGTGTCCCTCGTTGTCGCTCTGCTTCGTGAGCGCTCCCCGCGCGTCGTACTTATAAGCGTAAGAGAGGCCGGACGGCAGGCGCTCGGCGACCATACGACCCGCCGAATCATACTCCGTTTTGAA
>JALZHC010000135.1 GCA_030914105.1 Acidobacteriota bacterium | reverse complement strand
GGCAAAGAGGTCGTGGCGCAGACGCTGCACGCCGTCTCGGCGCGCGCCGCGCAGCCGATGATCACGGTCAACGTCGGCGCGCTCTCCGAAGGCACTTTCGAGTCGGAGCTGTTCGGCCACGTCCGCGGCGCATTCACCGATGCGAAGACAGACCGCGTGGGCCGCTTCGAGCTGGCCGACGGCGGCACGCTCTTTCTGGACGAGATCGCGAACGTGCCTCTGAACCTTCAACCGAAGCTCCTGCGCGTGCTGGAGACGGGCGAGTTCGAGCGCGTCGGCTCTTCGCAGACGCGACGCGCGGACGTGCGCGTCATCTCGGCGACGAACGCAGACCTCAAAGAGGAGGTCGCCGCCGGGCGCTTCCGCCAGGACTTGTTCTTCCGCCTCAACACGGTCGAGATTCACCTGCCGCCCCTTCGCGACCGGCACGAAGACATCGAGCCGCTCGCCCGACACTTCCTGCGACTCTACGCGCAGCGCTACCGCAAACTCCTGCGCGGCTTCGACCAGTCGGCGCTGGCCGCGTTGCGCGCATACGGTTGGCCGGGCAACGTCCGCGAGCTGGATCACGTCGTGCAGCGCGCCGTCCTGCTGGCGCGCACGGACGAAGTGAAGGCCGCAGACCTCGGCCTCCAGCCCGCGCGCGAGGGCGAGGGCGGCGAGCGAAGGCTCGAAGAGATGGGCCTCGAAGAGGTCGAGCGCCTCCTCATCCAGAAGGCCCTGAAGCGTTTCGGCGGCAACGTCAGCCAGGCCGCCGAAGCCCTCGGCCTCAGCCGCAGCGCGCTCTACCGACGCATGCAGAAGTTTGAAATCTGAGTCCTCGCCGCCCAAACCTTTTCGCCGCAGACCTGGCGGGCAGCCGTTAGGCCCCGAAGGGCATCCATGATAAAAACAGATACTCCATCAGAATAAGGAATCACATGCGACATCGTTACTTGCTGATTATCATGCTCTGCGCCGCCGTCGGCGCGTCCGCCCTGCAACCGACGATGCTGGCGGCAGCGCCGCCGCAGTCTTCCCAGACCTCGAACGCGCAGGCCGCCCGGAAGAACCCTCTCTTCGACGAAAGCACGCTGCCCTTCCAGGCCCCGCCCTTCGACAAGATCAAGGACGCCGACTACCAGCCCGCGCTCGAAGAGGGCATGAGGCGGCAGCTCGCGGAGGTCGAGGCCGTCGCCGACAACAACGCTGCGCCGACCTTCGACAACACCGTCGTCGCGTTGGAGCGCACCGGCTCGCTCCTCACGCGCGTCAGCCGCGTCTTCTTCGGGCTGACGCAGGCCGACACCAACCCGACCATCCAGAAGGTCGAGGCCGAAGAGACGCCGAAGCTCGCCGAGCACCAGGACAAGATTTACATGAACCCGCGCCTGTTCGCGCGCGTCAAGGCCGTCTACGACAGCCGCGACAAGCTCTCGCTCGACGCCGAGTCGAAGTTCCTCGTCGAGCGTTACTACAAGAACTTCGTGCGCGCTGGCGCGCTGCTCTCCGAAGCCGACAAAGCACGGCTTCGCGCGCTCAACCAGGAGGAGGCGAAGCTCACGACGGACTTCCGAAGCAAGGTGCTCGCGGACACGAACGCCTCGGCTGTGGTCGTCGAAGACAAGGCGCAGCTCGCGGGCCTCTCAGAAGGCGACCTCGCCGCGGCGGCAGACCTCGCAAAGGAGCGCGGGATGGCCGGCAAGTACGTCATCGCGCTTCAGAACACGACGCGCCAGCCGATAGTTATCGGGATGCAGAACCGCTCTTTGCGCGAGCGCGTGCTCAAGGCTTCGTCCGAGCGCGGCGCGCACGGCGGCGAGAACGACACGCGCGCCATCGTCACGCGCCTCGCGCAGCTCCGCGCGGAGAAGGCCAGGCTGCTCGGCTTCCCGACCTACGCCGCCTACAGTCTCGACGACCAGATGGCGAAGACGCCTGAAAACGCCTTGAAGCTCCTCACAGACCTTGTGCCCGCGGCGACGGCGCACGCGCGCGATGAGCAGGCGAAGCTTCAGAAGGTCGCAGACTCCGAGGGCGGCAAGTTCAAAGTCGGCCCCGCGGATTGGGAGCACTACGCCGAGAAGGTTCGCAAGGCCGAATACGACCTCGACGACTCGCAGATCAAGCCCTACTTCGAGCTTGACCGCGTGCTCAGAGACGGCGTCTTCTTCGCCGCGAACAAGCTCTACGGCCTGACCTTCAAGGAGCGCAAGGACATCCCCGTCTATAACCCGGACGTGCGCGTCTTCGAGGTCATGGACAAAGACGGCAAGTCGCTCGCGCTCTTCTACGCCGACTACTTCCAGCGCCCCTCGAAGAGCGGCGGCGCGTGGATGGACGTCTTCGTTGACCAGAACGGGCTGACGGGCACGAAGCCGGTCGTCTACAACGTCGCCAACTTCCAGAAGCCTTCGGCGGGCCAGCCCGCCCTGCTCAGCTTCGGCGACGTGACGACGATGTTCCACGAGTTCGGCCACGCGCTGCACGGCATGTTCTCGCGCACGAAGTACCCGACGCTTTCGGGCACGAACGTGCCGCGCGACTTCGTCGAGTTCCCCTCGCAGTTCAACGAGCATTGGGCGCTTGAGCCTTCGGTGCTCGCCAACTACGCCAAGCACTACCAGACCGGCCAGCCGATGCCGCAGGCGCTCGTCGAGAAGATCAGGCGCGCGCACACCTTCAATCAGGGCTACGACACGACCGAATACCTCTCCGCCGCGCTCCTCGACCTCGCCTGGCACACGCTCGCGCCCGGCACTCCGCTTCTGGACGCGGGCGCGTTCGAGACTGCGTCGCTCAAGCGCTTCAAAGTTGACCTGGACGCGGTTCCGCCGCGCTACCACACGACCTACTTCTCACACATCTGGGGCGGGGGCTACGCCGCCGGCTACTACGCTTACCTCTGGAGCGAGGTCTTGGACGACGACGCCTTCTACTGGTTCAAGGAGCACGGCGGCATGACGCGCGAGAACGGCCAGCGCTTCCGCGACCTGATTCTCTCGCGCGGCGGCACGGAGGACGAGGCCGCGCTCTACCGTGCCTTCCGCGGTCGCGACCCCGAAGTCGAGCCGCTCCTGATCGAGCGCGGGCTGAAGCAGACTAAAGAGTAGAGACCCGGCCCGTCGGTTGACGTTTTCAGCGCCGCGCGGGTCTGTTCTACCTTGAACTCCCAGGCGGAGGTAAGTAAGCTGAAGACGATTCATGACGAAAGAGGTGAGCAAAACTCAGGTTGACCGGCTCGGCGAACGCTTGAAGCGCGGCAACATTACCGAAGAGGATTTGCGGCTCCTCGACCAGTACCGACGGTCATTCGCCGAAGCATATGAGACGGTCGTCGGAGTTGTCAGAGACAAACTCAGACTGGAGCCGACGGGGCGGCCCGCGAAGTCCACAACGTCCATCGCCGACAAGTTGAAGAGGGAGAGCATCCGCCTAACCCAGATTCAGGACATCGCGGGCTGCCGCATCATAGTCGCCGACATCGCGGAGCAAGAGTCTGTAGTACATTCACTAACAGACTTATTTCAGCAGGCTACCGTCATTGACCGCCGAGAGAAGCCGAGTCACGGGTATCGAGCCGTGCATGTGGTTGTGAATCAGGGTGGTAGGCTGATTGAAATTCAAGTGCGGACTTCACTACAGCATATTTGGGCTGAACTATCGGAGAAACTTTCAGACATAATAGACCCTTCTATTAAGTATGGGGGCGGTGGTGAAGAAGTCCAACAGATTCTTCAAGACGATTCGAACCTTATTAGCCTTGAAGAGCAGCTAGAAAGACGATTAATAAATTTGGTTAAGGTCTCAATGTCTGATACTAGGGTAACGGATGAGTGGAAACTGGAGCTGAACGAGCTACGGGAAGAGCAGACGGGATTAAAGCTTCGGATTTCTGAGAAAATCAGAGGCTTTTTGGACAGAGTATCAAAGCTGAAAGGAAATAATCAGTGATTTTCCTTATAGAATACGACCGCTCTCGCGGCGAATTAGTTACGTTAAAAACATTCTCCGATTCAGAGAGGCGCATCGCGGAGAACGCACGGCTTGAATTAGAAATCAGACTCAACCGTAATAACGTAGATCACGAAGTCGTATTGTTGGAGGCAGAGTCGGAAGAAGCTTTGCGGCGCACGCATCGTCGCTACTTCGAGAATCTGGCCGAGCTGGCTACTCCGTCCTCCCGTTGAGGCGGGCATGGCAGAATTAACTGAAATCGAGCGCGCGTCAACGCCGACCTTACCGACGCCTGCGACTGCTCAAGCGGCCCCGCTCGCAGCTTCACAACATAAGCCTGTTTCCCGACAGATAAAGAAGCGTCCGGCGCGGCGCGAGCGTCTGAACCACGAGCAGCGCGTGCTCGTGATGGCTTTGGCGGCGGGCGCGCCGGCGGTCGTCGTCTCGGTCGCGCTTTTGTGGGCGGGCGACTACACGCCGAAAGTCTTCTGGACTCTGCTGACCTTAATCATCTGCTTCTGGCTCGGCTTCTCGTTCGCCGTGCGCGGGCGCGTCGTGCGCCCCTTGCAGACGGTCTCGAACCTTCTGGCCGCGCTGCGCGAGGGCGACTACTCTTTCCGCGCGCGCGGCGGTCGCGGCGACGACGCGTTGAGCGAAGTCATACGCGAGATCAACTCGCTCGGCGAGACGATGCGCGAGCACCGCCTCGGCGCTCTGGAAGCGACGGCGCTCCTGCGCACGGTGATGGGCGAGATTGATGTGGCCGTCTTCGCCTTCGACCCCGAAGGCCGACTCCGACTCGTCAACCGGGCGGGCGAGCGCCTGCTCGCGCGCGGCGCGGAGCGGGCGCTCGGTCGCACTGCCGAAGAGTTGAAGCTCGACGACTGCCTGCGCCTGAGCGACGACGACTCGTCGCACACGCTCGCGAAGTCTTTCCCCGGCGACGGCGGGAGGCTGCGCCGCTGGGGCGTGCGCCGCAGCAGCTTCCGCGAGCGCGGCGTGGCGCACCAACTGCTCGTCGTCGCCGACCTCAGCCGACCTTTGCGCGAGGAGGAGTTGAAGGCGTGGCAGAGGATCGTGCGCGTGCTCGGCCACGAGCTGAACAACTCGCTCGCGCCGATCAAGTCCATCGCCGGGAGCCTCGCCAGCCTGCTCGCGCGCGAGCCTCTGCCGCAGGACTGGCGCGACGACGCGCGGCGCGGACTCGACGTGGTCTCGGCGCGCGCCGAAAGTTTAAGCCGCTTCACGGAGTCATACGCGCGGCTCGCGCGCCTGCCGCCGCCGCGGCTCGCGCCCGTCGAGCTGGGCCGGCTCGTGCGGCGCGTGGCGGGTTTGGAGACGAGGCTTCGGGTCGAAGTCCTGGCCGGCGCGGAGCAGACCGTCAGCGCTGACGCAGACCAGCTCGAACAGCTCCTCATCAACCTCGTGCGCAACGCGGCGGACGCATCAATCGTTACCAATGGTGCGGTGCGCATGGGCTGGCGCGGCGGCGCGAACGGTCACGTCGAAATCTGGGTCGAGGACGAGGGCTTGGGGCTCGCCAGCACCGCGAACCTCTTCGTGCCCTTCTTCACCACGAAGCCGGGCGGCAGCGGCATCGGTCTCGTGCTCTCGCGCCAGATCGCGGAGGCGCACGGCGGCACGCTGACGCTGGAAAACCGCGCGGGCGTGCGCGGCTGCGAGGCTCGCCTGCGCCTGCCGGTCTGATTCCCGATTCTGGGACGCGCTGGTTCCGCAAGCGGACACGCGCCACCTTCAGAGACGCAGGAAGGCCCAAAGTTTTCGGGCCGTTTTAACTCGCCCGCGTTGGCACGGCTTTTCCTTTGCCGTCGGGCGGAAGTCTCACGTCACTTGAGCCGCCGCGGGGCCGAAAGCAGAGGACGAACGATGATTGAGCTGAGGAACGTCGAGAAGTTCTACGAGACGGGCGCGGGCCGGACTTACGTCCTGCGCCGCATCAACCTGGACGTGCGCGAGGGTGAGTTCGTCTCCGTCATGGGGCCTTCGGGGTCGGGGAAGACGACGCTGCTCTCCATCCTCGGCATGCTCGACAGCGCGTTCGGCGGCGAGTTCTTCTTCATGGGCCAGCCCGTCCACAAGCTCAACCACAAGCAGCGCGCGCAGCTCCACAAGCAGTACATCGGCTTCGTCTTCCAGAGCTACCACCTCATCGACAGCCTCACCGTCAAAGAGAACCTCGAAGTGCCGCTCTCCTACCGCGACATGAAGCGCGCCGAATCCGAGGCGCTCGTCGCCGACACGCTCGACCGCTTCCAGATCGTCGGCAAGAAAGACCTCTTCCCCTCGCAGCTCTCCGGCGGCCAGCAGCAGCTCGTCGGCGTCGCGCGCGCCGTCATCCACAGCCCCAAGCTCATCCTCGCCGACGAGCCGACCGGCAACCTGCATTCGAGCCAGGGCCGCGAGATCATGGAGCTGTTCAAGCAGCTCAACGACTCAGGCACCACCATCATCCAGGTCACGCACTCCGAGGCGAACGCCTCTTACGGCAACCGCGTCGTCCAACTCTCCGACGGCTGGGTCGTCGGCGAAGGGCAGGGCAGCGCCGCCGTCTGATGCTTGAAGGTTAGAGACTATCCGGTGAGGATTGGCGGAATGGGTGGTTCGGCGCGGCGCTATTGAAAGAGGTCATCTACTACCATCTTCCATCCGGGGACTGCTGGCTCGGCCTCCGCCACTTCACCGCGCCGATAAATCGCAGGCCGGCTCGGTTCGCTTGCGCGATATACCTTGACGACATCGTCGCTGAGCAAATCTACGTCCCAGACGACCAGCGTGCCGACGGCAAAATAGTCGGTGAGTTTTTGAGCGATCTCTTCTTCAGCTTTGTGACCGTAATCGCCGGCGCTTCTGACCTCCACGGCGAAGACGGGTGCGCCTTCCAGAAATTTCATGCCGGTAGGTTTCCCCGTATGAAACGCGGCGTCGGGGCTGAAAGATTCACGGTGGGGAAGATTTACTTTGAACCCTGCATTATCCGAATATGCGCGACCGCCCTTAACTTTCGGCTCGTACTGACGCAGGCTTATATAAATCGCGCCCGCCGCACGATTCGGTAAGTCTCCCGTCGGTGACATCAGACGCACCTCTCCGTCAACGATTTCAGCCTTGGCGTTATCGGGCACTCCGTATAAATCCTCGACGGTCGCGCGGGTTTTCGTGCTCATACTCCCACCTCACGAAAGAATCTTACCACCTTTGCGCGCACACACCACGAAGCGCCGAACAAGTCGTTGGGTGATTCAGAAGGTGTCAATATCCTCTTCGTCCGCCTCAAGTGCGACTCGCTCGACAAGGCCGATGGCATCAATGACCGTGACTAATGGAAAGCGCTCGCCGGGCTTAATCTGTTTTTCTACGGCATTCTTAGTTTGTTCAGAGATTACAACGAGATAACGCTTAACGTCGCCCGGCTCATCTGTAAGCCGCTGTAAATCGCGTTCGATTGCGCGCTTCTGAGGGCCGCGTAAGCCAACAGTTTCGGACGTGTGAGTCGTCTTAACTTCTGCAACAACCTTCTTCGTGTCGTCTGGTGCGAGTCCTATGATATCAATGCCGCCCGCGCCCGCGCCACGATAATCGAATTTGGCTATCTCTGGGTGCAGCCCACGCAGCTTCTCAATCGCAATCAGCGATAGCTTATCGTGAATGCGATTGTTAAGGATAGTTACCGACTGTTTGAGGGCAATAAGGAATCGAAGCTCGTCAGTGTAGATGTCGATGAGTGACTTGGTCATATTTACGAGAGAATATGAGCCGCGGCAAA
>JALZHC010000688.1 GCA_030914105.1 Acidobacteriota bacterium | reverse complement strand
CCGTCGACGGTCTTGATGCGCTCCTCTTTTATCCCGCGGAACCTGACAAGATAATCCTTCGCGACGCGCAGCCTGAAGTTACCAGTCCCGCTGCCTTCCCCCTCCGGCCCGTAAGCGATGATGAGGGCGACGGCGTCCGGGTGATTCTCCAATTCGATGGCGAAGTTGTCGAGGCGCGCACTGTGGTCGCAGCCCGTGACCATGCCGAACTCGTCAATCTTCTGCGCCGCGGTCACCTTCTCCGCCGTCGCCTCCGAGACGCGCGTACCCTCCTGCGCGTGCGCGGCGAGCGCCGCCAGCAGCGCGGCGGCGGCGGCAGCAGCCAAGGTCAGCTGTCCGGTCTTTAAGGTCAGCCGCCCGGTCTTTATCGCCCGACGCGTCATGGCCGAGCCTCCTCAATAACCTCTTCTTCGTTGAAGCGCGAGCGGTCGGCCTCAAGCTCCCACGAGCGGAAGTCAACGGCCTTCCCTTCTCTCACGGCGACGACGACGTAAGACATTGTCGTCCACGGCGCGAGGTGTTCGAGGTCGAACTGCGAGGGCACGGCCGGGTGGTCAGGATGAGAGTGATAGTTGCCGACCACTCCGAGGCCAAGGCCCGCGTGTCGGCGCTCGGCGCGCACGTATTCGAGCGGCTCGATTGACATGCGGTGGTGTCGCTCGCCCTCCTCGAAAGTGTTCTCGACGGGGTGCGTCTCGACCACGCGGCGCGTGCGCCCGCCGTCCTCGATACGCCCGACGAGCAGGCCGCAGCACTCGTGCGGGTATGCGGCCTCGGCGTGCCTCTTGATCTCGGCCATGAGACCGTCGCTCAGTTTTATCACGCCCCGCCGTCTCCCCAAAAATCTTCGCTCAGGTAGCGCCCGCCGCCGTCGCACAAAACTGTGACGACGACCGAGCCGGGCCGAAGCGTCTGAGCATAACGCAGAGACGCCAGCACGTTCGCGCCGGAGCTGACGCCGACGAATAGCCCTTCGTCGCGCGCGAGACGACGCGCCGTCCTTTGCGCGTCTTCGGTCGAGACTTCGACCCGCTCGTCCGCGAGCGAGCGGTCGAAGATGCCCGGAACCATCGAGGTCTCGATGTGGCGCATGCCTTCGAGTCCGTGCAGGGGCGAGTCGGGCTGCATGAGCACTGCGCGCAAAGAGGGGTTCAGCTCGCGCAGGCGTCGCACGATTCCCGTGAACGTGCCCGACGTGCCGATGCCGGCGAGGAAGTGCGTGACGCGGCCCTCGGTCTGCGCCCAGATTTCGGGCGCGGTCGCCGCGTAGTGCGCGCGCCAGTTCGCGGGGTTGTCGTACTGGTTCGGATAAAAATAGTTTTCAGGCTCTTCGGCGGCCATGCGCTGCGCGAGTCGCTGCGGGGCGTCGAAGCCTTCGCGCGGGTCTGTCTCGACGAGTTCCGCGCCGTAGATTCTGAGCATCCGCTTGCGTTCGGGGCTGGCGTTGCCGGGCAGGCAGAGGCGGACGCGGTAGCCGCGCGCCGCGCCGATCATCGCGTAAGCGATGCCGGTGTTGCCGCTCGTCGCGTCGAGGATTGTTTTTCCCGGCGTGAGCGCGCCGGCTCGCTCGCCTTCGAGGATCATCGAGAGCGCCGGACGGTCTTTGACCGAGCCGCCGGGGTTTAAGTGCTCCGCCTTCGCGTAAAGCTCGACGCCGCGCGGCAAATCCGACGCGAGCCGCGCAAGTGAGAGCAGCGGCGTCCCGCCGATGTTCTCAAGCAGCCTGCTCGCGCGTGCCTTCAACTCTTCTGCCGCGTCCGCGCACATTTGGTTTGTCGCCGCGTGCCGGCGTGAACGGCGTCAGCTCTTCGCCGACAGGTCTCGCTTCGACAAGTACCAGTCGGTGACTTCGTTCTTCGACTTGAAGTCGTCCTCCATCCGACGGGCCGCGTCGTCAATCGTCTGCGGCGGAGGCACGACGACCTTGTCGCCTTTGCGCCAGTTGGCGGGCGTGGCGCAGGCGTTGTCGTCGGCGGTCTGGAGCGCGTCGAGCACGCGCACGACCTCTTCAATGTTACGGCCCAGACTCATCGGGTAGTAGATGAGCGCGCGCACCTTCTGGTTCGGGTCGATGACGAAGACGGCGCGGACGGTCGCCGTCTCGGAAGCGCCGGGGTGGATGAGTCCGTACTTCTGCGCGACCTTTGTGTCGAGGTCTGCGACGACGGGAAAGTCAACCTTGACGCCGAAGTGCTGCTCGATGTTTCTAATCCAGGCGATGTGCGCCGGGACGGAATCAACCGAGAGGCCGATGAGCTGCGCGCCGCGGCTTCGGAACTCGTCGGAGCGGCGCGCGAACTCGACGAACTCGGTGGTGCAGACGGGCGTGAAGTCTGCCGGGTGCGAGAAGAGAACGACCCACTTGCCCTTGAAGTCCGAGAGCTTCAATACGCCTTGCGTCGTCTTGGCCTCGAAGTCCGGGGCCGGGTCGTTGATGCGCGGCAAAGCGTTGGCGGTCTCTTGTGTCGCTGCTGTGCTCATAACAAGACTCCTCTTTCGGTTTAAAGTTACCGGGTGATTTCTCGACGAAAGCAATGCTTTCGCGGCGGCCCTCGCGCTCGCCGCTGTATGTCTACGATTTCGGCTTGCCGCAAGCTTACACAAAATCTCGGCCATTTCAACCCGGCGGCGGGCTGCTGGAAACTGCCGCGGCAAGATGAGGCAGCGCGTTGCACACTATATCGTATGGGCGCGACGGGATGCGTCGCCGCCTTGCCGCGCCGGTACGCGTCGCCCGCGGCGAGCCGCAAGAATCCTCTGGCTTTCCTCTTCAAAATCAGATAAATACTCTGGCGCAAACTAAATCCCGACCCGCCTGGCCCGTGGCACGCACGTTGCTGACTTATCGGGCGATCGTTGAGTCGCGCTCTGTGCACACGCCGCGGGCTTTGCGAGGCGACTCTACGGTTGAGGAGGAATCGAAAGTGTCTCAGAGAAACAGCAAGGCGCGAAACACGACGAGCTTACTTGTACTCCTCGCAATCATCCTGGGGACGCTCGTCCCTTCGTTCGCGGCCACGCAGCGCAGGCGCACGCGTCGCAGGACGGCTGCGCGCGTCGCACGGACGGCACCGCCGCCCGTGCGCTACTACAC
>JALZHC010000687.1 GCA_030914105.1 Acidobacteriota bacterium | reverse complement strand
AGAACCCAGCACCCTTTTCGCCTTTTACTTTTGCCTTACTTCCGGCGAGTTGTTAGAATTTTTCGCGCGCCGCTTAATAAGCCGCTAAATCAACGGTCTCCTTTTGCGATTCTTATCCGCCGCGCGCCCGTCTGCGAAGGGTTCGTCCGTAAGTCCGAATGAAAGAGTGCCCGTCCTGTCATCGCTGCTTCCCCGACAAGCTGAATCACTGTCCGAGCGACGGTGACCGCCTGACGTTTTTAATCGCGCTCGACACCATCCTCGACGAGCGCTACCAGCTTGAGCGCAAGCTCGGGCAGGGCGGCATGGGCATGGTCTTCAAGGCCCGGCACGTCTTCATCAAAACTCAGCACGCCATCAAAATCATCCTGCCCGATCTGGTCGGCAACGACCCCTCGCTCGTCGCGCGCTTCCGGCAGGAGGCGATGGCCTCGGCAGCCATCCGCCACCCGAACACCGTCAGCGTCACCGACTACGGCATCATTGACGGCAGACTCCCCTACCTCGTCATGGAGTTCGTCGAGGGGCAGTCGCTGCACGACATCCTCGTCAGCGAGAAGCGGCTTGCGCCGGAGCGCGCCGTCGAGATCATACTCGCCGTCTGCGCCGGCGTCGCGGCCGCGCACCGGATGGGCATCGTCCACCGCGACCTCAAGCCCTTGAACATCCTCCTCAAGCCGGGTCTGCCGCCGGGCGAGGGGCTGAAGGTTCTCGACTTCGGCCTGGCGAAGATCAAGTCGGGCGAGCTGCTCGGCTCGTTCGTCGCGGCGCAGACGCAAGGGATGATGGGTTCGCCCTTCTACATGGCCCCCGAACAGTGGAGCGACGAAGAGATAGACGTGCGCGCAGACGTCTACTCTCTGGGCGTCATCCTCTACCAGATGCTCGCCGGCGATGTGCCCTTCAAAGGCAAGTCCATCCCCTCGATCATGAACATGCACCTCAACGCCGCGCCCGTCCGTTTGAGCGAGCGCGGCATCGAGGTTCCGGCGGCGCTCGAACAGGCCGTGCAGCACGCGCTCGAAAAAGAGCCGGAGCGAAGGCCACAGACTGTGGACGAACTGATAGCCGAGTTGCGCGCCGCCGTCCCCGGACTGAACGGCGACGTCGGCGTCGTGCCCGGCGTCGGCCTCTCGACCGTCCAGATAAGTCCCGCCGACCTGACCGGCTCGCACGAGGGCCGAGGGGCCGAGACCGGCGCGCACGGACAATCAACCGGCGCGCACGGCCGGACGACCGGCGCGCAAGGCGAAGCGCCCGACCACCTCAAGACCATCGCGAGCACGCCTGACGCGCTCGGCACACACGCCGTCGAAGGCGACGCAGCGCACGGCAGGGCCACAATCGCCGGTACCCCGGAATCGCGCACCGACTCGCTCGCAGGCTCCGCGCCGCTCCCCTCAGACACCGCGCGCCGGCAGCCGGCACAGACCTTCGAGAACTTTGACGCCGGCGCGCACACGCAGCACCGCTCGCCTGCCGAGGCGCTGACCGAGCCTCTCCCCTCGGTCGCCGACACGCACCGACAGGAGGCCGAGCGTGCAGAAGCTTTGCGCCGCCTTCAGGCCGAAGAGCAGCAGCGGCGCGAGGCAGAAGAAGGACAGAGGCTTGAAGCGGAGGAGCGCGCGCGCCGGGAGGCAGAAGAGAGAGCGCGCCTTGAGACCGAAGAGCGCGAGCGGCAAGAAGCAGAGCGGCAGCACCGGGAGACGGAGGAGCGTCAGAGGCACGAGGCCGAGGAGCGCGCCGCCGCGCTCGCGGCGCAGCAGCAGGCGGCGGCCAGCTCCGCCGCGGGGCAGGCGGACGCTTTCGGACAGCCCGGCCCGCACGTCTCGCAAGTGCCGTCCGCGCCCACGCCGCCGCGTTCGCGCGCTCTCCTGTTCGTCATCGGCGGCATGCTCGTCGCGCTCTTTCTGCTCGCCGGCCTCGGCGTCGCAGGCTACCTGTTTATCAGGTGGCGACAGCAGCAGCAACAGCAGCCGACGCCGACGCCCACGGCCACGTCGGCGCAGACGCCCACGCCGAACCAGACGCCCGCGCCGACGCTGCACGCCGAACCCGTCGCGCTGCCCGGCGGCACGTTCCGCGTGGGCCGCGACGACGTGCCGCCCGTCTCCGACCGCTACTCGCGCGACTATCTCACCTGGCTCTACAGCCAGTGGCCCGCGCACGATGTCTCCATCAAGCCCTTCGCCATTGACCGGACGGAGGTGACCAACGCCGAGTACGCGGAGTTCGTCAAGGTGACGAACCACACGCCGCCGCCCTCGGTCTGGGACGGCGACCGACCGAAGCCGGGCGAAGAGCAGTTGCCCGTCTCGAACGTCTCGCTCGATGACGCGCGCGCCTTCGCCGAGTGGCGCTCGCGCCGCGACGGCGTGACCTACCGCCTGCCGACCGAGGAGGAGTGGGAGTACGCCGCGCGCGGCGGCGACCCGGCGCGACTCTTCCCCTGGGGCGACCGTTGGGAGGATGGGCGCGCGAATCTGGGCGCGGCGTCGGCCCGCCCCGTCGGCTCGTTCCCGCAGGGCAACACGCCGCAGGGCGTCGCCGACATGATCGGCAACCTCTGGGAGTGGACGAGCACCGAAGCTTCGTTGTACAAAGGCAACGACCGTGTGAAGCTGGGCCAGGGCGAGCGCGGGTGGTTCGTTATCCGCGGCGGCTCATTCGAGAGCCGGCCCGACGGCGACAAGCCGATCACGGCGACCGTGCGCAACTGGGTCGCGCGCTCCACGCGCGACACGCACCTCGGCTTCCGCCTCGTGCGCGCCGAGCAGTAAGAGGAAGGATGAAGGCGGAAGGTGGAAGGATGAAGTGAAGATAGCCTCGCCTTGCTTTTCTCTCCTTCATCCTTCATCCTTCCGCCTTCATCCTTTAGCTAAAGGGCATTACCGAACATGAAGCAGTCACAAGACAGGAAGAGTTTCTGGACGACGGGCCGGCTCTCGGCCACGGCCTTCGTCTTCACCCTCGCGGCCCTCGTCATTTCGAGCTGCACCTCGAACGACACGGCCAACCTCACGGCCAACAACAACGCCGCGCAGCCCGCCCAGCCGAAGGTGACGATCACCGCGAACCGCGGTGCGCAGCCGGCGCA
>JALZHC010000134.1 GCA_030914105.1 Acidobacteriota bacterium | reverse complement strand
GGGCGACGAAGTGGCCGTGGGCGAGACGGTTGCCGACGCAGGCACGCAGAACGATCTGCGCGCCGCGCTCGGCGAGTGGGTCGCGGCGACGAACGCGCGCGACATCAACCGCCAGATGCAGTTCTACGCCCCGACCCTCAGTGCCTTCTACCTCGCGCGCAACGCCTCGCGCGAGTCCGTGCGCGCCGAGAAGGCTCGCGTCTTCGCCAACGCCAGCACGGTTGACGTGCGCGCCTCCGCGCCCGAAATAAGCTTGAGCCGCGACGGCCAGACCGCCGTCATGCGCTTCCAGAAACGCTACCGCATCGGCGAGCGCGGCGGCGAAGTTCTGCAAGAGCTTCGCTGGCGTCGCACGCCCGCCGGCTGGAAGATAGTCGGCGAGCGCGACCTGCGCGTCCTCCAGTAAAACTCACGAACTAGTCCTTTGTGACCTTTGAGAATACCTCCAGCGACCTCTGTGGTTAAGTGAGCCGAACTTAACCACAGAGGTCACGAAGGATTTCACAGAGACCGCAAAGGGGTTGCTGTTAAGGTCGGGTCTTACTTGAAAGCGTCGGCTGCCGCAGCCGTGTCCATGTATTCGTGGAAGCCCGCGATCTTGCCGTCGCGCACTGTGAAGACGTGCGCCCAGTCGCCGCCGTACTCGCGCCCGTTCCGCCTGACGCGCCAGCGGTACTGGCCGAGCGCGACGACCTTATCGCCCTGCGCGACGAACTCGCGCGGCTCAAACGCGAGCGCGTCCTGTGCGTCGGCGAGCGTCGAGAAGAACTCCGCCACCCGCTCGCGCCCGCGCCGCGCGCCCGCGAAAGGGACGCCCTCCGTGTCCGGCAGACGCCAGTCCACATCCTCCGACATCTGTCCGAGCAGAGCCTCGATCTCCCCGGTCTTGAAATTCTCGTAAGCCTGCTTCACGACGCCGACGTTATCCTGATCGCCCATGACGTTGCTTCGTCTCCTTGTAGTGGTTTGACTTGCGTGCAATCTCACTTACGAGAGCGGGCACGGGTTCGGATGTCGCCGCGCCTGACGCGAACAGTTCCGCGTCTCAGGAGGACGACTCGACCATCTCTTTGAAGCGCGCGGCGTCGTCCCGCATCTCGACGTTGTTGAAGAAGACGTAGGACGGCTCGCCTTTGGGCAGCATCGAGCACAGCTCTTCCAGCTCGCCGTCCTCGTACTTGTAGCGCCAGCCGCGACGTCCGTGCAGGCGGAAGTAGCAGCGTCCGGGCGTCGTCGTCCTTTCGACGAAAGGGTCGACGACGTGCCAGAGGTCAAGCTCTTCGCACAAGCCTTTGACCGTCTCGCGCGGCCAGCCGCCGCGCGGCTCCCAGCAGAAGGAGAGGCGTTCGCGCCGCGCCCGTTTGAAAAACTTCCGCAGGTTGGCGACGTTCTCGCGCGTCGGTTGAAAGCTCGCCGGGCACTGGAAGAGGACGGCGCGCGCTTCGAGCGCCGCCGCGCACTCGCGCGTCAGCTCCCACGCGGCGGCGACCGCCGCAGTCGGGCGGAAAGACCCCGCGCCTTCCTTCTCCTCTTCCGTGAGCTGCCGCTTCACGCGCCTGTAGGTCGGGCTGGACGAGTGGTGTGTGATGAGCTGCCAGGCCTTGAGCGTGAACTCGAAAGCTTCGGGCGCTTCCGCGCGCCACTTCTTCAGCGTCGAGACCTGCGGCGGCTGGTAGAAGGTGTGCTGGATTTCCACGGCGTCGAGCAGGCGGAAATAGGTCTCGCGCGACGAGCGGAAGCCGCAGCAGCCGATCCTGATCGAGAGCTTTTTCTTAACCACCTTTCGCCCCTTCTAACCTTCAGCCGCCACTCGCCGCGGATGATAGCACGCGGCAGAGACATCGGAGTTGAACTCGCCAAGGTTTATTCGTTACTTGAACATGAAGAAGGAAAGATTCAACGCAGAGGCGCAGAGAACGCAGAGATTGCGCAGAGGCTTGAGCTTTGGACTCAACTCTCAAGGTTGAGCCTTGAATTCCTCTGCGTCCCCTCTGCGTACTCTGCGCCTCTGCGTTGAACGCCACACACTCTATGCTCAAGATGGAATAAATCCTTAACTCGCGCGCGGGCCTTCCAACAATCGACGGCTTGCGCTAGAGTTGGGCGACCCCATTTCTGAAAGGAACACTGAAAAGATGCACGAAGACCTGATCGGGCTACTGCCCGAAGAAGTGACGCGGCGGCGCTTCGTCGTGACGAGTTTAGCCGCCGGCTTCGCGCTGGCCGTGCAGCCCATCTCGGCGCAGACCATCACGACCGACGCGCAAGGGTTGGAGGCGGGCGAGGTGAAGATTCCCGTCCACGACGGGGAGATTCCCGGCTACCGCGCGATGCCTGCGAAGGGCAAGAAGTTTCCAGTCGTGCTCGTCGTGCACGAGATTTTCGGCGTGCACGAGCACATCAAAGACATCTGCCGCCGCTTCGCAAAGCTCGGCTACATGGCCGTTGCGCCGGCGCTCTACGCGCGGCAGGGCGACGTGTCGAATCTCAAGATGGAGGAGGTCATGAAGGTCGTCGGGCGTGTGCCGGACGAGCAGGTGATGTCAGACCTCGACGCGACGGCGGCTTACGCGAAGGCGTCGGGCAAGGGCGACACGAAGCACCTCGGCATCACGGGCTTCTGCTGGGGCGGTCGCATCGTCTGGCTCTACGCGGCGCACAGCGCGGAGCTTGACGCGGGCGTCGCCTGGTACGGTCGTCTCGTCGCCGCGCCCAACGCCAAGCCGAACCCGTTGACGCCGAAGCAGCCGATAGAACTCGTGGGTGATCTCAAAGCGCCCGTGCTCGGACTCTACGGCGGCAAGGATCAGGGCATCCCCGTCGAGACGGTCGAGCTGATGCGCGAGGCTCTGAAGAAGTCAACCTCGAAGGCCGCGCGCGAGTCCGAGCTCGTCGTCTACCCCGATGCCGGCCACGGCTTCAACGCCGACTACCGCCCGTCCTACAATAAAGAGGCCGCCACCGACGGCTGGAATCGTCTACAGGCATGGTTCAAGAAGTACGGGACAGCGTAGAAGAAGTAGCCAGTAGCCAGTAGAAATTCGCTCTCCTGCGCTACGCCCCAATACGGAAGCCCGGCATGCTGATGAAAGAACTACTGGCTACTGACTACTGGCTACTCTCGCGGAGCGAGTGAATGGTTATAACGACGGAGTACGTTGAGGTCGAGGTCGGCGGCGGGCCGATGCGCGTGTTGGTGTGTGCGCCGCGGGGCGAGGGCGTGTGGCCGGGCGTGCTCTGCTATTCGGACATCTTCCAGTTGACGGGGCCGACGGTGCGTGCGTGCGCGCGGCTCGCGGGCTACGGCTTCGTCGTCGCCGCGCCGGAGATTTACCACCGGCTTGAGCCGCCGGGCACGGTCATCGCGTTCGACGACGCGGGTAGAGAGCGCGGACTCGAAGACGCGTCGCGGACTTCGGTCGCGGAGTTCGACGCAGACTGCCGCGCCGCGCTCGACTACCTCGCCGCACACACGCGCGTCGCCGCGGGGCGGCTCGCCGCGGCGGGCTTCTGCATCGGCGGACACCTCGCCTTCCGCGCGGCCTTGCACAGGGACGTGCGCGCGACCGCCTGCTTCTACCCGACCGGCGTTCACGACGGCAGGCTCGGCGCGGACTCAGACGCCGGCACGCTCGCCCGCGCGAGGGAGATTCGCGGCGAGATGCTTCTCGTCTTCGGCTCCGAAGACCCGCACGTGCCGGAGCAGGGGCGCGAGAAGATCGCCGCCGCGCTGCGCGAGGCCGGCGCGAGCTTTGAATTGAAGCTCTACGCCGCCGAGCACGCCTTCATGCGCGACGAGGGGCCGCGCTACGACCCCGAAGCCGCCGACGCGGCCTTCGCAGAGATGCTCAAACTCTTCCGCCGAACGCTCAACTGAAGTCAGAAGTCCGCAACGCTGAAGAAGGGGTCTTGGGTTCCGGGTGCCAGATGCTGGTGGTCTTAACCAGCACCCAACACCTAAAACCCAACACCCCTTCCCATTCAGCGTTGCGGACTTCTGACTTCTTCCTTACGGAGCCATCGAAGGGCCGGGGTCGCCGTTGACCGAGGCGGACATGGCCTGGAGCGCGGCGTCGCCCAAGAGTATACCGTCACCCAAGAGTATGCCGTCACCCAAGAGTATGCCGTCACCCAAGAGTATGCCGTCACCCAGGAGGATACCGTCGCCCAGGAGGATGCCGCAGGACATGAAGGGCGTGCCGTCGCCCATGATTGTGCCGCTGCTCGTCATGATGCTGTCGCCCAAGAGGATGCCATCGGTCATGAGGATGCCGTCGCCCGTGAAGGTGCTGCTGCCGAGGACGTAGCCGTCCGTCATCAGGATGCCGAGGCCGTAGATCGTCTGGTACTGCGTGTCGAGGCTCGCGCCCGTCGCGTAGTTCTGACGGAGGATGATGCCCTGCGACCAGTTGAACTGGTAGCCGGCGATGGTCGTCGAAGGGGTCGGCGGCGTCGAGGTCGTCAGCAGCGCCGTGCCCTGCGCGGGGGCCGAGCCGAGGTCTGTGCGGACGAGTCTCGCCAGGCGGACAGCGCCCTCGACGTTCAGCTCGCCCGCGCCCTGCTCGAAGGTGTTGAAGCCGGCGAGCGGCTGCGCCGAGTATTCGAGGATCATCTTGACCATGTTCGGCGTCAGCTTCGGGTTGGCCTGGAGCATGAGAGCGGCAGCGCCGGCCACGAGCGGCGAGGCCATCGAGGTGCCGCTCAGGTACATGAGCTTCTTGTTGTCGTTCGTCGTGACGCCCGCGTCGAGCTGCGGGTTCTGCCTGACGAGGTTGTTCGGGTTCGTGCCGCCGTCGTCGGCCTCGGCGTAGATGAGCTTGTTGCCGGGCGCGACGAGGTCGGGCTTCAAAAGGTTGTCGTAGTGCTTGACGCCCGCCGAGTCTGTCCAAGCGCCGCGAGTGGGCCCGCGCGAGCTAAACGTCGTCACGCCGTCGTCCGAGCGGGCGTCGGTGCCGAAGGTGTTGGCCGCGCCGACGGTGATGGCCGAAGGCTCGTCGCCCGGCGAATGAATCTGCCCGTAGAGCTTGTTGCCCGCAGAGTCCTTGCCGTTGTTGCCGGCGGCGGCGACGACGACTATTCCGGCGTCAACGAGCTTGCGCACGGCCTTGCAGACGGGGTCGTTCTTGTAGGAGTCAACGGCGGGAGCGCCGAGGCTCATGTTGACGACGCGGATGTTGAACTTCGTCGCGTTCGTCGGGTTCGAGGAGTTGAGCGGCTTGGTCGGGTCGGCGGGGCTGAGAATCCAGTTGAGCGCGGCGAGCAGGTCGGAGGTCTTGCCCACGCCGTTCGAGTCGAGCACGCGCAGGCTGATGATGTCGGCACCGCGCGCGACGCCCTCGTAGACGCCGCCCGAAACGGTGCTCATGCCGGCGGCGGACGAGGCGACGTGCGCGCCGTGGCCGTAATAATCCTTATCCCCGTTCGTGCCCTCGTAGGTGAAATCCTTCTTGAACTTGACGCGGCTGCCTGACAGGTCGGGCTTCGCGGCGAAGGCCTTGTGGCCGGCGTCTATGCCGGAGTCAATGATGGCGATGCCGACGCCGGAGCCGTCGAGCGTCGTGGTCGTGGTCGTCAGAAGGCCGTTGATGATGGAGCCGGCAGGCTGCGTGCGGACGAGGTCTGTGCCGGTCGTCGCCGTGACGTGACCGAGCGCGCGGACTGCGCGGTCGGGCGAGAGGTAGCGAGTAGCGCCGCTCGCGGCCAGGTCTCTGAGCGCCGCGGCGGGAACCTCGACGTGCGCCGCGCCGAGCTGTGCCATGCGCGAGCCTATCTCGATCCGGTAGCGCCGGAAGACCGAAGCCAACTGCTCGTCCCGAAGGTCGTCGGCCTGGAGGATGACGCCGACGCGGTCGCCGCCCTGCGCGCCGTCGGCCAACTTGCGAAGCTCGGGCGAGAGCTTGTCGTTCACCATGATGCCGGCGGTCTCGTCCCGGTCGGCCCGCGCATCGTCGGAGAGTTCGAGGGGCTGGAGAAGGTTGGCGAGCGAGGCGTCCTTGGCGATGTGCTCGTCGTAGATGGCGCGGGTCGTCGCGCCGATGACCAGCACGCCGCCGCGCTCGACCGCCGCGCGCAACGCGTCCGAGGTCTCGCGCCCCGTGTAGGTTCCGAGGAAGTGGTGGAAGTCAGGGATGAAGAGGACGACGCGTGCGCGCGAGGCCGAAGCCTCTTCGAGCAGGCCGCGCAGGCGCGCGACGAACTCGTCGCCCGTCTTCTCGCCGGCCAACAGACGGCTGCGGCTCAGGGTCAGGACGCGCGCGTCTTTAAGGTTCGAGGGCACGTTCCCTTCGGCGACCCTCAGCGCGACGCCGCGCGCGACCGACGCCGCGTCGGAAGTCGTCTCGGAGAGCAGCACGGGGTTGTTCTTCGCGCCGCGCGCGAGAATCTCGACGGCCTGCCGCACTTCCGCCTGGCGTGCGGCGTCCGACGCGAGCTGCCCCTGCCGCGCGCGCTGCGTCAGATCGGTCGCGTAGCGGGCCAGAAGCGTCGGCTGCGAGCCGTCCTGCGTCTCAGACGCGGCGTGGCCAGTCTGCGGAGTGCCGTCCTGCGATTGCGCGCTCGCGCGGCTGACTGCCAGACTGCCCGTCAGGGCGGAGGACGCCAGCGAGAGTGAAATGAACCATGCGGCGAGAGAAGACGGTTTCGAGGGTTTCATCTTCGGAGTCCTGCACTCAGAGTTAACTTTCAGCGCACAGGTCGCATGACCGGCTGCCGCTCCAAAAGCGAGCCGCGTGCCAGCAGCGCCGCGCGCCAGAACCTGTGAGTTCCCTGGTGACTTTAAAGAGGAAACAGCCGGAAGGCGGGCGCGTCGGTCACTCTGCAAAGAGTGGTTCGGTCAGCGCGACGGGCCGTCTGTCATTCTGAAAGGGACGGGCGGGGCCTTTGTTATAATCGAAGGGCGCTGGAAGTGTCGATGAGAAAGCCTGGGCCGGCATCCATCTTTGTCTTCATCTTTGCGTGCGCGTCGCTCGGACTCTGCGCGCAGGCACGTGCGCAGACGCGCGCCGTTCCGGCTTCGGCGAAGGCTGTGGGCGAGGGGCGCGCGCGGATGAGCGAGGCGGAGGAGAGGCTCGCGCGCGACTCGCGTGCGGCCATCGTCGCGCAGGGCATCTCCGCGCCTTACTTCGACGCGCACTTCAAGCTCTTCAAGGTCTCGGACGCTCAGGGCGACCGACGCGTCGTCTGGCGCTTCGAGGTGAACAGCCACACGGCCTTCGTCAACGACACGGTCGGCTACTACACGGACGCGCGCGGGCGGCTCGTCGATACGCACTCGGTCGCCTCCGCCCTCCCCGCCGCGCACGACATCACGCGCACCATCTCGCGCACGCGCGCCGAGCGAATCATGCGCGCCTGCATCGGTCGCTTCGAGGGCGGCGCGGTCGTCTACCGCGCGGCGGGCCTGCCCGAACGAGCCTCGCTCATCTTCACTGCCTCCTCCGCGCCGCGCCGCACACGGCGCGAAAGCAGCGCGGAGCGCGAGCGGGAAGAGCGCGAGGCGAGTGCGAAGAAAGGTAAGCCGCCGCGGCAGACCGACGTGATCGAAGAGGGCGACGACGAAGGCGGCGAGCCGGTCTACCTCGGCGCGGTTGACCTCGAAACCGGGCGCTGCACCAGGGGTCTCGGCGTCGCAGACCATCCCGCGCCCGAACGCCGCCCGCGCGAGCAGCAGTAGTAATTTTAGATTTCTGATTTTAGATTTCTGATTGAAAGACAGCGGCCTCTTATCAATCAAAAATCGAAAATCGCGTCAGATGTCGG
>JALZHC010000686.1 GCA_030914105.1 Acidobacteriota bacterium | reverse complement strand
CAGGCGAGCTGATGCTCGAGCCTTTGCGCGAGGAGGTGACGCGCGTCGCGCCGCGCTCCTTCATCGCGCCGCCCGTGCTCGCGCCCGCCGAGGCCGCCGCGCGCATGGCGAGCGAGCAGCTACAGCTCGCGCTCGCCGGCTGAGGCGGGCGCTTCGGAATTTTAAATTTGAGACTTCAAATCTTTGATTCAAAATCAACTCTGAGTTGATGGCCGCAGAGAACCCAACGGAAGAAGTTCCCGTCACGGAGCAGGAGAATCCGCGGACGCGCGAGCTGAGCAGCTTGCCGACCGCCGAGGTCTTGCGCCTGATGAATGAGGAGGACGCGGGCGTGGCCCCGGCGGTCGGTCGCGTGCTCGCGGATGTCGCGCGCGCGGTGGACGCGATTGTCGAGCGTCTGCGCGCCGGCGGCCGTCTCTTCTACGTCGGCACGGGCACGTCGGGTCGGCTCGGCGTGCTCGACGCTTCGGAGTGCCCGCCGACCTTCGGCGTGCCGCCGGAACTCGTGCAGGGCATCATCGCGGGCGGCTACGAGGCGCTCTACCGCGCGACCGAAGCTTCGGAGGACGACCGCGCGGCGGGCGCGCGTGATGCAGAGGCGCGCGGCGTCGGCGCGCGCGACGCGCTCGTCGGGCTGGCGGCTTCTGGCCGGACGCCTTACACCATCGGCGCGGTCGAATACGCACGCAGGCAGGGCGCGTTCACAGTCGCGTTGACTTGCGCGCCCGGCTCGCCGGTCACGCGCGCGGCTGAGGTCGCCATCGTGCCGTTGGTCGGGCCGGAGGTCTTGGCCGGCTCGACGCGCCTGAAGGCGGGGACGGCGCAGAAGTTGGTCTTGAACATGATCTCGACGGCGACGATGATCCGCCTCGGCTACGTCACGGGCAACCGGATGACGAACCTCCAGCCGCGCAACGTGAAGCTGCGCGCGCGTTCGCTTCGCATACTCGGCGCGGAGGCGGGACTCGACGAGCGCGGGGCGAGCGAGGCGCTTGAGCGTGCGGGCGGCGACCTGCGCGTCGCGCTCGTCATGTCGAAGACCGGGCGCGCGCGCGTCGAGGCGGAGCGTGCACTTGAGGCCGCGGGCTGGGTCGTCGCGCGCGCCGTCGAAGAACTTCGCGGGCGAGATTAATCCCTCTATGCTTCATCCTTCCCTGAACGGTGCGCGCGCGTGCGTCTTCGACGCGGGCGGGACTCTCGTGCACCCGGACTGGCCGCGCCTGAACGCGCTGGCCGAAGAGGTCGCGGGGCGCACGTTCGGCGCGGAGGAGATGCGCCGCGCCTTCGGAGAGATGTTGAAGGGCGTCGGTGCGGAAGTGCAGAAGTCCGGCGGCCCTTCGGCGGACGAGCGCGCTCGCCATTGGACTTTCAGGGGGATGTACCGCGGGCTTGGGCTTGACGAGGCGGCGTGCGAGAGCCTGGTCGGTCGCATTGACGCCCTGCACGCCGAGCGTCACATCTGGTGCGGGGTAGACCCCGACGCGCCGCGCGTGATTGACGGGCTGAAGCGCGCGGGGCTTCGCCTTGCCGTCATCTCGAACACGGAGGACGGGCGGCTTCAGGATTCGCTTGAGGCGGCGGGACTCGTGGGGCGCTTCGACCTTCTGGTCGACTCTCAGCTCGTCGGCTGCCGCAAGCCCGACGCGGTCATCTTCCGGCTCGCGCTCGAACGGCTCGGCGTCGAGGCGGGCGAGGCCGCCTTCGTCGGCGACTCTTACGTGCACGACGCGCTCGCGGCGCACGCCGTCGGCATGCGCGCAATCCTGCTCGACCCGCTCGACCTGCACCCGGAAAGCGTCTGCCCGCGCATACGCTCGCTCGTCGAGCTGCTCGGCGACGCGGGCCGAGGGGCGGCGGACTGAAGCAGGTGCGCACGTCGCAATCGAACTGAAGAAGGCGCAGGTCTCAATCGAACTGAAGGCGCGCGCATCTCAAGCCGACTGAAGAGGCGCGTCTGAAGCCGACTCAGGAGTGCGTGCGTCTCAAGAGTCGCGGCGAGCGCCGCCGGCCAGTTCGGGGAAGTGATTTGAGTCGGCACGCCGCGGCTTGGTATGCTAAGCGCCCTGCGCTTTCATTGTGCCGCTCGCTCTTGAGTTTGAGTCTCTTGAGTTTAAGTCTCTCCGGCGAAAGGTCGTCTTGATGGGATTCTCCGCTGTCGATTACGCGGTGCTGCTGCTCTACCTCGTGGGCATCACGATCTTCGGCATGATGTTCCGCCGCACGCAGCGCACCGTGAAGGACTACTTCATCGGCGCGAAGAACACTCACTGGCTCGTCATCAGCCTCTCCATCGTCGCCACAGAGACCAGCACGCTCACGCTCATCGGCGTCCCGGCCATCGCCTATTCGACGTTTGCGCGCCCCGAACAGGGCGGCAACTTCACATACCTCCAGGTCGTCTTCGGCTACATCGTCGCGCGCGTCGTCATCAGCATCCTTTTCATCCCGGCCTACTTCCAGGGCGACCTGCTCACGGCCTACGAGCTTCTGAAGAAACGCTTCGGGACGAAGACGAAGAACTTCGCGGCCTCGCTCTTCCTCGTCATGCGCGCGCTCGCCGAGGGCGTGCGCGTCTTCGCCGCGTCGCTCGTCCTGAGTGCCGTGCTCGGCACGAGCCTGCCCGACTGGCCGAACCTCTGGCTCTGGTCAATCGTCATCGTCGGCGTGCTCACGCTCGTCTACACCTTCGAGGGCGGCATCGCCGCAGTCATCTGGACAGACCTCATCCAACTCGTCATCTACATCGGCGGCTCTCTGCTCGCGGCCTACGAGCTTCTGCACCTCGTCCCCGGCGGCTGGCCCGCGGTCGCCTCTCACGCCGCCGCGACGAACAAGTTTCAGGTCTTCTCCTTCTCCTGGGACTTCACCGTGCCCTTCACCTTCTGGGCCGGCCTGCTCGGCGGCACTTTCCTGACGATGGCCTCGCACGGCACAGACCAACTGCTCGTCCAGCGACTCCTGACGTGCCGCACGCGACGCGACGCGCAGAAGGCGCTCGTCTTCAGCGGCCTCTTCGTCTTCGCGCAGTTCGCGCTCTTCCTCACCATCGGCGTGCTGCTCTCGGCCTACTACCGCGCGTTCCCTTTAACGACGAAGCTG
>JALZHC010000685.1 GCA_030914105.1 Acidobacteriota bacterium | reverse complement strand
CGTAGAAGTAGACGGGGATGCCAAGCTCTCGCCAGACGCGCTCGCCCGCCTCTCGCGCCAGCGCGACGCACTCCTCGATGCTCACGCCGCGCACCGGCACGAAGGGCAGCACGTCGCACGCGCCCATGCGCGGGTGCTGTCCCGCGTGCGCGTTGAGGTCGATCAGCTCCGCCGCGCGTGCGACGACGTTGAGCGCCGCCTCGACGACCGTTTCCGGCGGCGCGACGAAGGTGATGACCGAGCGGTTATGATCCGGGTCAACGTGCGTGCCCAAAACGAGCGCGCCCTCGACCTCTTCGACCGCCTCGGCCAGCCGCGCGACCACCTCGGCCTTGCGCCCCTCGCTGAAGTTTGGTACACACTCGACGATGCGTTCCATTGGTATCTGTTAGCTTCTGGTTGTTAGCTCACGGCAGCCGCCGTAATGAACGTTGATACTTTGGCGAATAATTTTAAGTCCGTCTTTTGTCAGCTAAAAGCTAACAGCTAATGGCTAACAGCTAAAAGTTCTCATGCCATCTTCCGACCGTTTCATCAACGAGGGCAAGGGCGCGTGGCAGCGGCTTGAAGATTTGCTGACGCTGCTTGACCGTTCAAGCCTTCGCCGCCTCCACCGCGAGGAGGTGCGCGAGCTTGGGCGCATCTACCGGCGCACGGCCTCAGACCTCGCCATCGCGCGCGCCGAGAGCCGCGACCCGCGTCTGGTGAACTACCTCAACAGCCTCGCCATACGCGCGCACGGTCGCATCTACCGCGCCGACCCCGCCGAGGGTCGCCGCCGCGTCCGCGACTTCTTCGCGCGCGACTTCCCGCGCACCTTCCGACGCACCTGGCGCTACACGGCGCTCGCCTTCGCGGTCTGCATGCTCTTCGCCGTGCTCAGCTTTTTGGGGACACAGCACGACCCGGAGTTCTCGGAGCTGGCCGGAGTGCCGGCTCAGGCGCGCGAGCGGATTCTGGAGCGGAAGCCGCGCTGGTGGAACGAGGTCAACAAGGAGAATCAGATCGTAGCGGCCAAGATCGCCACCAACAACATCCAGGTCACCTTCAACGCCTTCGCCTTCGGCGCGCTCTTCGGCGTCGGCACGCTCTTCTACATGGCCTTCAACGGCGCGAGCATCGGCGCGATTCTGGCGCTCACCTTCCGCGCCGGATACGGCCACGAGCTGCTCACCTTCATGGCCGGCCACGGCGTCATCGAGCTGACCTGCATCTTCATCGCCGACGGCGCTGGGCTATTGTTCGGCACGGCGCTCCTCTTCCCCGGCGACATCCCGCGCTTCGACAACCTGCGGCTGCGCGGGCGCGAGGCTGCCTACCTCATCGTCGGCTGCATCCCTTTGCTCGCCATCGCCGCCACCATCGAAGGCTTCATCTCGCCCGCCGCCATCCCGCCCGCGATGAAGTTCACCATCGCCGCCGTCACGGGCGTCGCACTCTACTCGTACCTGCTCCTCGCCGGGCGCGAAGTCTCCTTGAAGTAGACCGAACACAGGCGGGCTGAATCAGACTGATGAAGCCATTCAGGAGTGATTAAATTGATTCCGGTGCGCCGCATCATAGGCAGGGTGACGGTTATCGAGAACATAGCCGTCGGTGCTAAGATTCGGGACGTGCGCCGGCTGCGCAGGCTGTACGGGCGGGCGTTGGCGTAAGGTCAAGGCGCTCGCCACGGTCGAACTCGCCGACGGCCAAATCCGCTCAGCCGAGATTCACTACGAGGCCCACGGGGTCGGCAGGAAAGATGTGAAGGTGAAACGCCTTCTCGACGAGCCATGACGCGAAGGAAGAAGAACAGGGACGCGACCACTTACGCGCTATGCGTCAACAACGAGGGCACCGAGGTTTCGCTGGAGCCGTTGAAGCTCTACCAGATAGTCGAGCCGGAGCCGAACGACCCACCGGACTGGATTCGCATCATAGACGAATCGGGTGAGGATTACATTTACCCCGCCGCCAATTTCGTGCTCCTCACACTCCCGGACGACGTTGAAGAGATCGTCGAAGAGGTTTTCAATTCGGCCACCACTTAATACCGCAAGCCCGAAGCGCGGGAAGCGTAGCTCATCCCTCTGCCCTGCCCATCGCATAAAATACCTGTTTGCTTCTTCCCCTCA
Organism: Acidobacteriota bacterium; assembly: GCA_030914105.1. Lineage (GTDB taxonomy): Bacteria > Acidobacteriota > Blastocatellia > Pyrinomonadales > Pyrinomonadaceae > QHXN01. Next base: position 984 of record JALZHC010000685.1, on the reverse strand, counting down.
CAGCAAGCCTCTCTCTTTAACCCTGATGTAAGTTTCCAGAAGCGAAGGGACGAGCGCCGCGGTCGTCACGTCGAGGGCGAGTCCGCCCTGTGCTTCGACGAGGCGGAGCGCGGCCTCGCGTTGGAGCATGATCTCTTCGGCGACCGACTGCGAGAACAGCTCGTGGAGGTCTGCGGGCGCGTCTCGGACGGAGGCGCGCAGGTCTCGGTCGGCGATGGTGACGACGAGCGGAAGGTGGCGCGGGCGAAGTATCCGGAGCGAGGTCAGAAGCTCGCGCGAGCCCTCCTCGTCCACGAGGTCTGTGAGGACGACGACGAAAGAGCGGCGCTTGCAGTTGGCCGAGATGAACTCGAAGGCGCGCGTATAGGAAGGCTCGATCAGCTCCGGCTCGACGGCGTGCAAGGCTTCGAGCACGGCGTCCACCTGCTCGTGTCCCTTCGACGGCGGGACGAAGGCCCTGACGCGCCGACCGAAGACGGCCAGTCCCGCGTGGTCGCCCGCGCGACGTGCGGCGCTCATCAGCGCGAGCGCCGCGTGGATGGCCGTGTCGAACTTCGACTCGTCCTCGATGCGCGCCGTCATCAGGCGTCCGGCGTCGAGCGCGACGAGCACGGTCTGGTCGCGCTCGATCTGGTACTGCCTCGTCGTCAGACGCCCGCGCCGCGCCGTCGCGCTCCAGGAGACGTGGCGCAGCTCGTCGCCCGGCACGTACTCGCGCAGAGACTCGAAGTCGCGCCCCTCGCCGCGCCAGGCCGCGCGACGTTGCGCTGCGACGAGCGAGCGCGCGCCCAGAGCCTTCAGCTCGGCCTCGCGCGCACGCCTGATGTTCGGGTAGACCTTGACCGCCGCCTGCGCCGCAGCGCGCTCCTCGCGCCAGACGAGTCCGAGCCGCGAGACGTGGCGCACGGCCACGCGCCCGAACTCGAAGCGCCCGCGGCGCGGCGGCTTCAGGGTGTAGACGAGCACCTGCGACTCCTGCGGCCC
>JALZHC010000684.1 GCA_030914105.1 Acidobacteriota bacterium | reverse complement strand
GCTTGTCGAGCGAAGGCCACCTGCACCCTGTCCAGGAGGGCTTCTGGGAGCGCCACGGCCTGCAATGCGGCTACTGCACGCCCGGCATGATCATGGCCGCCGCCCAACTGCTCGAACGCACGCCCGCGCCCACGCGCGAAGAGATACGCCATGGCCTCGACGGAAATTTGTGCCGCTGCACCGGCTACCAGCACATCGTCGAGGCCGTCGAATACGCGGCCAAAAAATCGTAAATGGTAAATCGTCAATCGTGAATAGTAGTTGCCCTTCGCGCAGCGCCCGCGGTTAAGACTCAAGGCCGCGAACGCCCGATCACGATTCACGATTTACTGCTTCGGAGGTCTTATGGCTCGATACGTCGGACAGAGAGTGAAGCGCACGGAAGACCCGCGGCTGATTCGGGGGCTGGCGCACTACGTTGACGACATCAGGCTGCCGGACACTTTGCACGTCGCGTTCGTGCGCTCGATCTACGCGCACGCGAGGCTGAACGGCGTGGACGCAGGCGAGGCTTTGAAGGCTCCGGGCGTCGTCGCCGTCTACACGGGCGAGGACGTGGCCGGGAAGATTGGCCCCGTGCCGTGCGCCGGCAACCTGCCCGACTTGAAGGTGCCCGACCACAGAGTCCTCGCCACGGACAAGGTCTACTTCGTCGGCCACCCCCTAGCGGCGGTCGTCGCCACGGACGCTTACGCGGCGCGCGACGCGGCGGAACTCGTGTCGGTTGACTACGAGGAGCTGCCCGCGGTCGTCGACGCGGAAGACGCGGCGAAGGAAGGCGGCGCGGTCATCCACGAAAAGTTCGGCGACAACATCGCGTATAAACTGACCGCGGGCGAGGGCGACATCGCTGCGGCGCTCGCCTCGGCAGACAAAGTAATCACACAGCGCATCACGAATCAGCGCCTCGCGCCCGTCGCGATGGAGCCGCGCGGCGTGCTGGCAAGGTATTTGCCGGGCGAGCAGGAGCTGACTCTCTGGTCTTCGACGCAGATACCTCACCTGATGCGGACGCAGGTCGCTCTGATGATCGGCATCCCGGAAAACAAGCTTCGCGTCATCACGCCGGAAGTCGGCGGCGGCTTCGGCTCGAAGCTGAACGTGTATGCCGAGGAGGCCCTGCTCGGTTGGATTTCGATGCAGCTCGCAAGGCCCGCGAAGTGGATCGAGACGCGGCGCGAGAACATGCAGGCGACCATTCACGGGCGCGGCCAGGTCGGCGAGATCGAGATCGGCTGCCGCGCCGACGGCACGTTGACGGGCCTGCGTTACAACGTCGTCGCAGACCTCGGCGCTTATCACCAACTGCTCACGCCGGCCATCCCGACCCTGACGGGCCTGATGCTCTCCGGCTCTTACAAAATCCCTGCGATTCAAATCAACGTCACCGGCGTCTTCACCAACAAGATGGCGACCGACGCATACCGCGGCGCGGGACGCCCCGAAGCCACTTACGTCGTCGAGCGCGCGCTCGATCTCGTCGCCGACGAACTCGGCCTCGACCCCGTCGAAGTGCGCCGACGAAACTTCCCCGCGCCCGAAGAGTTCCCTTTCAAGACCGCGACCGGGTTGTTCTACGACAGCGGCGACTATGAGGCGGCGCTCTCGAAGGCGCTTGAGAATGCCGGCTACGCGAAGCTTCGCGAAGAGCAGCAACGCGCGCGCGAAGAGGGCCGACTCGTCGGCATAGGCGTCTCGACCTACGTCGAAATCTGCGCGCTCGGCCCCTCGCAGGCGATGCCCGCCGGAGGCTGGGAGAGCGCGACCGTGCGCATCGAGCCGACGGGCACGGTCACAGTTCTGACGGGCGCGTCGCCGCACGGTCAGGGGCAGGAGACTTCATTCGCGCAGCTCGCCGCGGACGAACTCGGCGTTGACTTAAACGACGTGACCGTCGTCCACGGCGACACCTCAATCGTGCAGTACGGCATCGGCACCTTCGGCAGCCGCGCAACGGCGGTCGGCGGCACGGCGGTCTTCGTCGCCATCGAGAGGCTCAAAGAGAAGGCTTCGAAGATCGCCGCGCACATGCTCGGCACGGACGCCGCGAACGTCGCCTTCGCCGAAGGCGTGTTCTCCTTGAAGGAGGCGAAGAAGGCCGCAGCCGTCGCGGCCGGCGACGGCCAATCGGCGGCGGGCGAAGGCAAAGCAGCCGCGGACTCTGATTCCGACGAAGTGCCCGAACCAGTCCTGCCCGCAGGCCAGGACCCCGCGGGCGCTCTGCCGGAGCCGGAGACCGAGGGCGGGAAGAAGGTCACGATTCAGGATGTCGCGCTCGCCGCGCACATCGCCAAAGACCTCCCGCCCGACACCGAGCCGGGCCTGTCGGCCACATACTTCTTCGAGCCGAAGAACTTCACCTTCCCCTTCGGCGCGCACATCTGCGTCGTCGAGGTTGACCGCGAGACCGGCGAGGTCGGATTCCTTCGCTACGTCGCCGTTGACGACTGCGGTCGCGTCATCAACCCTTTGCTCGTCGACGGCCAGGTGCAGGGTGGCATCGTCCAGTCAATCGGCCAGGCGCTCTACGAAGAGGTGGTCTACGACGAGCAGGGGCAGCTCGTCACGGGCACGCTCATGGACTACGCCGTGCCGCGCGCGAAGATGCTTCCGTGGTTCGAGCTTGACCGCACGGAGACGCCGACGGACGTGAACCCTCTGGGCGTCAAAGGCGTCGGCGAGGCCGGAACTATCGGCGCGACGCCGGCAATCGTCAACGCCGTCGTTGACGCGCTCTCGCCCTTCGGCGTCCGCCACATAGACATGCCCGTCAGGCCGGAGGCGGTCTGGCGAATAATCAACGGCAGTGACGAGTGACGAGTGACGAGTGACAAGCTTTAAGCTCCCCGCTCGCCGTTTTGCCTTTAACTCGTCACTTGTCACTCATCACTCGTCACTGCTTTTGGAGGAACAATGATTCCCGCGCAGTTCGATTACGTCGCACCTTCCACACTTGAAGAGGCCGTGGGCCTGCTGGCCGAGCGGCCCGACGACGCGAAGATTCTGGCGGGCGGCCACAGCCTCATCCCCGCGATGAAGCTCAGGCTCGCGCAGCCGGCGCTCTTGATTGACATCGGGCGCGTGCGTGACCTCGCCTACATA
>JALZHC010000683.1 GCA_030914105.1 Acidobacteriota bacterium | reverse complement strand
GCCGCTCTTCGGCCAGCCGAGCGCGAGCGCCGGTCGCTTCGGCGCGGGCGGCGGCAACCTCGGCGGCGGCAACCGGCGCGTCGAGCTGCAAGTGCGCTTCAGCTTCTGAGGCAGGACGGTTCCGGGCTGCAAGCCTGACCGTGAGGGAGGGCGCATACAAAAGGATGAAGGCCGCAAGGATGGAGGATGAGGTGAAAGCAAACCGCTTCTCCTTCATCCTTCACCTTGCGGCCTTCATCCTTCTCTTCGTCGCGCTGGCCGCCCCGGCGTGCTCGCCGCGCGAGGAGAAGCCGGCGCGCGCAGCCGACCCGACGCGCGAACTCTTCCAACGCAACTGCGCCGTCTGCCACGGCCAGCAGGGCGAGGGCCGGCAGCTCGGCACGCTCAACGTGCCTTCCTTGCGCACGGGCCGCGCGGCCACAGACCCGGACGAACGGCTCCTCGCGCAGATTCAGAACGGAGGCAACGGCATGCCGCCCTTCAAGTACAGCCTGACCGACGAGCAGATCGCCGACCTCCTGCGCTTCGTGCGCGAAGGCTTGCAGGGCCGCGCGAAGCAGTGAAGCGAGCCGAACTCCGTCACGGTGAACCGGAAGTCAGAGCGGTTGAATGTGTCAACGGTCAATTCAACCTTGAGCCTAAAGCAAGGCGAAGCTCAACGCAGAGGCGCAGAGGTCGCGGAGGGGGCGCAGAGACTGATGGCCGCGCAAGCCTCTGCGCTTCCTCCGCGTGCTGCTGCGCCTGCGGCGTTGAGCCTCGACGTACATTAAGCCCAAGAATGAATAAACCCGGATGTGCGTCAGTGCCGCGTCGCCGCGTCTGCTGTTACAATACCGGCCTGCCACCGCAGGGAATCAAACCACCAACTCGTGAGTAGAAAAATGATGCGACACAAAAAACTCTTCCCGCTTCTCGCCCTCTTCGTGCTCTGCTGCCCCGCCGCCGTCCGGGCGCAGCAGAGGCAGTTGACGATTGACGACATCTTCGACCCGGCGAAGCGGATCAACTTCAATGGCTCGCCGCCGATGAACCTCGTCTGGCTCGGCGACGGCGAGTCGTATCTGCAAAGCAAGTCCGAGGCGGGCGCGATGCAAGTCTTGAAGGTCAACGCGCGGACGGGGAAGTCCGTGCCCTTCTTCGACGCGTCGAAGATGGAGGCCGCGCTCTCGCGTCTCCCCGGCGTCAGCGCCGAGGACGCGCGCCGCCTCGCGCACCGCGGCTCGTACCAGTTGAACCCGGCGCAGACAGCCGTCCTCATCAACTTCGGCAACGACCTCTTCTACTACCCGCTCGGCGGCGCGACAGCCGTGCGCCTCACGAACGGCCCCGAAGAGGAGCTGGAAGAGGACTTCAGCCCGGACGGTCGCCTGGTAAGCTTCGTGCGCGCCAACAACCTCTACGTGGTTGACGTGGCGACGGGGCGCGAGCGCGCTTTGACGAGTACGGGCGGCGAGAAGACTTTGAACGGTCGGCTCGACTGGGTCTACGAGGAAGAGGTCTACGGGCGCGGGAACAAGCGCGGCTACTGGTGGTCGCCCGACTCGACGCGCATCGCCTACCTCAGCCTCGACGAGACGCCCGTCCACGTCTTCCCCGTCGTCGACCACATCCCGCGCCTCCAGAAGGTTGAGGACACGCCCTACCCGCTCGCGGGCGACCCGAACCCGCTCGTCCGGCTCGGCGTGGTGGCCGCGGCCGGCGGCGAGACGAAGTGGATGGACACGACGGGGTACGAGCCGCCCGACTTTCTCCTCGTGCGCGTCGCCTGGTCGCCTGACTCGCGCCGCGTCGTCTATCAGGCGCAGAACCGCGAGCAGACCTTCCTCGACCTCGACTCGGCCGACGCCGAGACGGGCCGGACTGTGAAGCTCTTTCAGGAGAAGACGCCCGCCTGGGTCGAGCCGTTCGACGACAACCCGCGCTGGTTAAAGGACGGCTCGTTCCTCTGGCGCAGCGAGCGTTCGGGCTGGTCTCATCTCTATCACTACTCTGCCGAAGGCCATCTCATCAAACAGGTCACGGACGGCCATTGGGAGATGCGCGGCCTGGACGAAGTGGACGAGGCCGCGGGCTGGGTCTACTTCCACGGCACGGAGCACAGCCCCATCGCCGAACAGATTTATCGTGTGAAGCTCGACGGCACGGGACTCACGCGCCTGACGAAGGCCGAGGGCAGCCACCGCGCCTCCTTCAACCCTGCGGCGACTCTCTTCATTGACTACTGGAGCGACATCAACACGCCGACCGAGGTGCGCCTCTTCAAGTCGGACGGCTCGGACGTGCGCGTGATTGACGAGAACCGGGTCGAGGCTCTGAAGCAGTTCAGGCTCGGCACGCCGGAGTTCATGAAAGTCAGGACGCGCGACGGCTTCGAGATGGAGGCGATGATGATTCGCCCGCCGGACTTCGACCCGTCGAAGAAGTACCCCGTCCTTGAGTTCACCTACTCCGGCCCGCACGCGCCGCAGGTTCGCAACGGCTGGGGCGCGTCGACCTACATGTGGCACCAGCTCCTCGCCGAGCGCGGCTACATCATCTGGTACTGCGACAATCGCACGGCCAGCGGCAAGGGCGCGGAGTCTGCCTGGCCCGTCTACAAAAACTTCGGCGCGCTTGAGCTGCGCGACCTCGAAGACGGCCTGAGCTACCTGAAAGGGTTGCCCTACGTTGACTCGTCGCGCATCGGGCTGTGGGGCTGGAGCTTCGGCGGATTCATGACGAGTTACGCGCTGACGCACAGCCAGAGTTATAAGCTCGGCATCGCGGGCGGCACTGTTTCGGATTGGGCCAACTACGACTCAATCTATACGGAGCGTTACATGCTGACGCCGCAGCACAACCCCGACGGCTACAAGGTGAGTTCTCCGACCGCGGCGGCTGCGAACCTGCACGGCAAGCTGATGCTGCTGCACGGCGCGATTGACGACAACGTCCACCTCGCCAACACAGTCCAACTCGCTTACGCCTTGCAGAAGGCCGACCGGGAGTTCCAGCTCATGCTCTACCCCAAGTCGCGCCACGGCGTGACAGACCCGCTCCTCGTCAAACACATGCGCCAGATGATGACCGACTTCATCCTGGCGAACTTGTAAGGCAGTAGCC
>JALZHC010000682.1 GCA_030914105.1 Acidobacteriota bacterium | reverse complement strand
TGCACCTCATCCCTCGGAGCGTCTTCGGAACCGGCGGCGCGCCGGGCCTCGCGCTCGGCGACGGCGCGGACGCGTTCGGGCACGTCGGGCAGGAGCGCGGCGGCGCGCGCGTTGAGCGCGGCGGCCAACTCTGGCGCTTGCAGCTCGAAGTAAGGGAGGAGGCGTCGGATGATGAGGTAAGTGCCGCTGCGGCCCGCGGAGGTTCGTTCGTAGTCCTGCGGCGTCGCGGGCCGGAGGAGTATCTGCGCGGCGGCGCGCAGGAACGCAGCGCGCAGCGCAGGCGCGTCCGGGGCCGGCGCTTCGGCGCGCAAGGCGCTCATGCCCGTCCCGCCGGAGCGGTAGGCCATGAAGAAGACGAAGGGCTGGAAGACGTATGAGGAGAGGAGCGAGACGGTGTTGGCGTCTGACGCGGGGTCAGCCGCCGCGCGCGCGAGGAGGCCCGCGAAGCGCCGGTCTGCCTCCGCAGCGTCCTTCTCCCTGAGCGCCGAGAGGAAGCCTACGGACTGTATATTCGCGCTGTTCAGTGCCGCGTCGGCGAACTGTATCGCGTGCTGCGTGTCGCCTTCGTTGAGCAAGTCCTGCGCGAGTCCGAGCCTTTGCCCGGCGTCGGGCGACTGTTCGGCTTGTGAGATTGACGACGGCGAGGTCGCGTTTGCTGAGGTCGTGTTTGTTGAAGTCGCGTCGGCCGCCGCGTCGCCGGCTTCCTGCTCCGACGCTTTCACGAGCTGTTTGAGGAACTCTTCGCCGAGAGCGCGGTCGCGATGCGCCGCGAGCCGTAGAACCTCTGCGCGCAGGTCGGGCGGCGTGGAAGTCATCGCCGTGCCGTGGCGCGCCAGCTGCGCTTTGACCTCCTCTTCCAACTTGCGCGCCGCCTCGCGGTCGGCTGAGTCGGCGGCCTCCCAGGCGCGTCGGAAGAGCGTGCGCGCGAGCTTCGGATCGGTCTCCCAGAGTGCGTCTGCCGCGCGTGCCTGCGCGCGCGCACGAACGGTCTCGTCGCGGAAGTCGCGCGCCTGGTCGGCGAGAGTTGTGAGCATTGCGACGGCCTGCGCGCGTCTCTGCGCGGCGAGCGCCTCGGCCTCCGCAGACGGGCGCGTGTCAGCGCCACGCGCGCCGCGCGGCGTCGGCCTGGCTGCGGGAGTCTGCGCGGACGCGACCGCCGAGAGCGCGAGCGCGGAGATTGCGGTTAGAAAGGTTCGGGCGTGAGACATACTTTCCCCCGGAGACTTCGGAATGGGCCTCGATGATAACACCTGAGAGCGGTTTACGATGAAAGCCCCGAAGGGTCGGAATGAAATAGCCAGGGACAACGCCCCTGGTCAAGAGGCGATAAAAAATATGAAGAAGCCCCGAAGGGACGAAATAATTTGCGAAGGGATTATCTTGCCCCTTCGGGGCTTTGAATCTTGATTGCCTCGTCGCATCGCCTCAGCCTGAGCGTCGCTGGCCGCGGTAGTGCTCGACGAGCAGGTCGTACTTGAGCGTCAGGTCGGCCACCGACTGCCTGAGTCTTTCGCGCTCGGCGGCGTCGCGGCAGGCCGCGAGCTTCTCTTTCAGCTCGTTAATCTCGCCGAGCAGTCGCGCCTCTTCGGGGACGACGCCCGCGTTCTTCAAGACCGCGTAGCCGGCGCGCAGCTCTTCGGGCGTGGCGAAGTAGGCGTCGAGGTTGACGGGACGGCCCGCGCCTTCGAGGCCGTCGAACTCGCCCGCCTCCAAAGCCTCGCGTATCTTCTTCTCGACCAGCCTGTCGAACAAGGGTCAGACACTCCTTTCCGCTTGATTACACCACGCGCGTCTTCCAACGTCCACGCCGGAAGACGAGCGCGCTGACGACGGCGAGGGTCGAGAACGCGACCGTTACGGCGAGGAAGACGCCCTGCGGCCCCATGCGGAAGACTATCGCCAGCACGTAGGCGAGCGGAATCTCCCAGAGCCAGAAGACGAAGAGGTTGATGATCGTGGGAGTGCGCGTGTCGCCCGCGCCGTTGAACGACTGCGTCAAGACCATGCCGTAGGCGTAGAAGAGGAAGCCGCACGCAATCGTGCGCAGGCACGCCACCCCGTACTGCTCGACCGCGAGACCCGCGCCGGCCTGCGTGAAGACGCGGACTATCGGCCCGGCGAAGGCGATGAAGGCGAGGCCGACGACGCCGAGGAAGCACATGTTGTAGAAGCCCGCGCGCCACACGGCCCGCTCGGCCCGTTCGGGCTTGCGCGCGCCGAGCGACTGCCCGACCAACGTCGCCGCCGCGTTCGACATCCCCCACGAAGGCAGCAGCGCGAACATGATGACGCGCATCCCGATGGTGTTGCCGGCGACGGCGTCGCTGCCGAAGCTGGCGTTGATGCGCGTCAGGCCGACCCAGCTCGCCATGCCGACGAAGACCTGGAACGTCGCCGTCCCCGACAGGCGGACGAGGCGCGCGATGACCGACGTGTCCAGCTTGAAATGTCTGCGCGCGAGCGTCACGCGCCCGCCCTCGCGCCAGAGCTTCGAGAAGGCGTAGAGCGCGCCCGTCCCGCGCCCGATGGAGGTGGCGACGGCCGCGCCCGTCACGCCCAGCTCGGGGAAAGGCCCCAGCCCGAAGATGAGGCACGGCCCCAGAAGGATGTTGATGGCGTTGGCCAGCCAGAGCACGCGCATCGCGACGGCCGCGTCGCCCGCGCCGCGGAAGACGGCGTTGATGAGGAACAGCATCACGGCCGAGGCGTTGCAGCCGAGCATGACGCGCGTGAAGTTGCTCCCGCGCTCGACGACCGCCGGCTCGCCTCCCATCAGCGTCAGCAGCCGCGGCGCGAACAGGACGCCCAGCACGCCGATGGCGAGCGAGACGCAGAGGCCCAGCACGATGACCTGCGCCGCCGTGTGCGCCGCCCCTTCGGCGTCGTGCTCGCCCGTGCGGCGCGCGACCATCGCCATCGCGCCGATGCTCAAGCCTGTGGCGAGCGTGTAAACGAGCGTCATCATCGACTCGGTCAGCCCGACGGTCGCCACCGCCTCCTTGCCGAGGCGGCCGACGAAGTACACGTCGCACACGACGAAGAGGCTCTCCATCAGCATCTCCAAGACCATCGGGACGGAGAGCAGGAGGATGGCGCGGCCGATGG
>JALZHC010000133.1 GCA_030914105.1 Acidobacteriota bacterium | reverse complement strand
GGGGAACATCGAGCTTCTGCGGCGTGTGAGCAGCGAACTCGGATTCACAGCCGACGAAGTGCCCGAAGTGCGCCTGCGCGGGCAGCGCATCAGCTCAAGCCGCATCCGACAGTTGCTCGCTGAAGGCCGCGTCAACCTCGCGCGCCGCATGCTCGGTCGTCCTTACGGCGTCGAGGGGAGAGTCGTGCGCGGCGCGGAGCGGGGCCGCAGCCTCGGCTTCCCGACGGCCAACATCCGGCCCACGAACCGCGTCATCCCGCGCGGCGGCGTTTACGTGACGGCGACTCTCATCGAGGGCGCCTGGCGTCGAAGCGTGACGAACGTCGGCGTGCGCCCGACGTTCGAGAGCGCGGGGGAACCTTCCGTCGAGACCTTCGTAATGGATTGGGGCGGGGATTTATACGGCGACGTGGTGCGCGTCCGCTTCCTGCGCCGACTGCGCGACGAGCGGCGCTTCTCTTCGGTCGCGGAACTGAAGCGGCAGATCGAGGCGGACGCCGCGCGCGCCCGAAAATTTTTCGACCGCGCGGGCGTTCGCCGCTCGCTCTCGGTCATCTAAAAAAGGGTTCGGCGGCCACGGGTTTTTGTACAGAACCGCGAGCGGTAGCGGGCGGGTGTGCCATCTGGGATGCGCATCTCACTCAGATGGCACACCCGCTCGCTACCGCTCGCGGTTCTGTAAAGGCTGCGGCAGTGGCGCGGCTTGTTCTAATCTTGAACGGTCGGGAACAGAATGTTCATAACTTTTAGATACGGTCTTCATAAGTATGGCAGCAATCGAGCGTAAAGAACTGACCCACTCAAGCACGGCAGACGACACGCCGAGCGGCGGCGCGGACGGCGTGCAGAAGAGGACTCAGCTCGCGCTGGTGAAGCCCAGCGCGGTTAAGGGCGTCGCGGGTGAGAGCGTCGCGGCATCCGGCGCGCGAGCGCTTCCTCCGGCGCGGCCTGAGCCGACACCCCCGCGGCAGGCGGAAGAGGTCGGGGCCGGCGAGTTCGAGGCGCACGGCTTCGCCGCGTGGTGGCGTCTGGCGCAGATCGCGCGCGTGCTCGGCACGATGTCGTTCTACCTCTTCCTGAACGACTACGACATCCGCGCCGACTTCAACCGACGCGCCGCCGCGCGCCGTCTCGAAGAGGCGCAAGCGGGCGCACGCTTCGAATACTTCAAGGCTCGCGCGCGCGACCTCGTCCTGCGGCGCGCGCTCGACCGCGTGATTCGCCTTGTGCGCTTCGTCGTCTACCGCGGCGCGGAAGGCACTGAGGCGAAGGAGCGGCAGCTCGAACGTCAGGGCGCGTGGCTCAGGGAGAACCTGATCGCGCTCGGCCCCACCTTCATCAAGATCGGCCAGGCGCTCGGCACGCGCGCAGACCTTCTGCCGCTCGCCTACGTCAAGGAACTCTCGACGCTGCAAGACCGCGTGCCGCCGTTTCCCACCTCCGAAGCCTTCGCGCGCATCGAGGCGGAGCTGGGCCGCAAACTGTCCGAGGCTTACGCCGAGATTGACGCCGAGCCGGTGGCTTCGGCCTCCCTCGGTCAGGTCTACCGCGCGCGCCTGCACACGGGCCAGGAGGTCGCCGTCAAAGTCCAGCGCCCGCACTTGCGCGAGACCATCGGCTTCGACATCAGCGTGCTCGCGCGCATCACGCGCCTGCTCGCGCGCTTTCCTTCAATGAGTGAGAACGCCGACTGGGAAGGGATGCTGCGCGAGTTCGACTCGACGATTCACGAGGAGATGGACTACGCGCGCGAGGGCCGAAACGCCGAGCGCTTCCGCCGAAGCTTCCGCGACTGGCGTGCCGTGCGCGTGCCGCACATCTACTGGACGCACACCACCACGCGCGTCCTCACGATGGAGTTCATCCGCGGCACGAAGGTCACAGACCTTGAGGGATTGCGCGCGCGCCGCATCTCGCCCGTCAAGGTCAACCGCCTGCTCGTCCGCACTTACTTGAAGCAGCTCCTCGAAGACGGCTTCTTCCACGCCGACCCACATCCCGGCAACCTCCTCGTGATGGACACGGGCCACCTTGCCTTCTTCGACTTCGGCATGGTGGGCCGCATCACGCCGCGCTTGCAGTCGCAGATGATTGACGCCTTCTTCCACGTCGTCGAGCGCGACACCGAAGGCCTCGCGCAAGACCTCATCAACCTCAACTTCCTCAAGCCCGGCGTCAACCCCGAACGCGTCCGGCCCGTCGTCGAAGGTCTCTTCCGCCACTACCTCAACCTGAAGCTCGGCGAGGTGAACTTCAAAGAACTGACCTACGACCTCGCCGAAGTGATGTACGAGTATCCTTTCCGCCTGCCTTCAAACTTCACCTACATCATCCGCGCGCTGATGACCCTGGAAGGCATCGGCGTCGTCACCGACCCCGGCTTCAGCTTCTTCGAGACGGCCCGGCCCTACGCCAAAGAGTTCATGCTCCGCCGCGAAGGCCGCCAGTTCCGACGCCTCCTCGTCAACCGCCTCACGGGCCGCGACGAAGGCCGCATCGAGTGGGGCCGCGTCTGGAAGCTCGCGAAGATGGCCGCGAAGATGTACCTCAAGAAGTGATATGCTTATGGCCGGAGGCCCGGAATGAGCGCCATCACGATCAACATCTCAGAGGAGCGCATGCGGCAACTGCGCGAGGTGGCCGCTGGCGGAAGGTCAAGGGCATCGCGACCGTCGAGTTGACGAATGGCGAGATGCACACTGCCGAACTCCACTGGTACGAGGCGCACGGGATTGGCAAGAGGATGAAGAAGGTCAAGCGCCTGTTGGATTAGCCTATGGCTCGCCAAAGCGAAACACACGCCTACGCGCTCTGCGTTAACAACGACGGCTACGAGGCCGCGCTCGAACTGCGGAAGCTCTACAAGGTCGTCCCGCCCGAAAAGAACAACCCCGCCGACTGGCTCAGAATCGTTGACGAGTCCGGCGAGGATTACCTATACAGCGGCGAGCGCTTCGTGCTGCTGACTCTCCCGCGCGATGTTGAAGAGATCGTCGAAGAGACATTCTCATCCTGAGCCGGCGAGTCGTCGGCATCCCTTTTAAATATCTCGCCTTAAATTCTTCACTGCTGATTCCACGTCAGAATCATCCCGGCGGCGGCGGCGACCATGATGACTGCCGCCGCCCAGCCGAGCGCGTTGGTGAGTTTGTTGTTGGTGTGGATGCCCATGACCTTGGGGTTGTTCGAGACGAACATGATGAGGACGAGGAGCGGCGGCGCGAGCAGGCCGTTGATGACCGCCGTCCAGAAGAGGGCGCGGATGGGGTTGATGCCGGTGAAGTTGATGAGCATGCCGACGGCGGTCGAGACGGCGATGACGGCGTAGAACTGTTTCGCCTGGCGCGGCTTGGTGTCGAGGCCGTACTTCCAGCCGAAGGTCTCGGCGACGGCGTAGGCCGCGGAACCCGAAAGCACGGGCACGGCGAGGAAGCCCGCGCCGATCAGCCCGACGGCGAAGAGGTATTTGGCCGCCGAGCCGGCGAACGGCTCCAGCGCCCGCGCGGCGTCGGTCGCGGATTGAACGTCGGTCTGGCCGTGCGCGTGCAGCGTCGCCGCCGAGGCGAGGATGACGAAGTAGAAGACGACGTTGCAGAAGAGCATGCCGATGAAGGTGTCGAGCGAGGCGTGCTTCAGCTCCTCGTGGGTCGCGCCCTCGCGCTCTTCGAGCGTGGTGCGCCCCATCTGCACCTCCTCTTCGACCTCCTCGCTCGCCTGCCAGAAGAAGAGGTAGGGCGAGATGGTCGTCCCCAGTATAGCGACGACGGTGAGCAGGTAGTTGCCGTCGAAGGAGACGTGCGGGACGAAGGTGTTTCGGAGCACTTCGCCCCAGTGCGGGCGCGCGAGGAAGGCCGCGGCGATGTAGGCGAACAGAGTCAGCGAGAGCCACTTGAAGACTCTGGCGATGAGGCGGTAGGAGCCGAGGACTTGCAGCACGACGATTGAGAGAGCGACCGGCACAATCAGGAGCTTGATGGAGACGAGGGCCTGCGCCGAGCCGGGCAGGACGAGGTTGATGGCGGCGGAGATGGCCCCGATGTCTGTGCCGACGTTGATCGTGTTGGCGACGCAGAGCAGCGCGACCGAGAGGTAGAGAACCCAGCGCGGGTAGTGGTCGCGCAGTACGCCCGCCATGCCCTTGCCGCAGACCATCCCGATCTTGGCGCAGACGAACTGCACCGCCGCCATCAAAGGCAGAGTGACGACGGCCGTCCAGAGCGTCGAGAAGCCGAGCGCCGCGCCCGCCGAGGTGTAGGTGCCGATGCCGGAAGGGTCGTCGTCCGACGCGCCCGTGATGAGGCCGGGGCCGAGCAGGTCGAGGAAGCGGCGGACGGGGCCTTCGCCCTCCTTCGCGGGCGGCGTGACGCCCTCCGGCTTCTCGTGCGGGATGGTTCCGGCCTCGTCGTCCTCTTTCGCGCCGCGAGATTTAGCTGTCATCTCGTCCGTTCACCTTTCACCCGCGAGTCTTGCGGTTCACCCGCCGAAGATTTTAACACCGAAGAGCGAGAGCAATTGTCCGCCGAGCAGGACGGCGACCGCCGTGGTGATGAGCGCGAACGTGCCCCAGCCGAGCACGTTGTAGAGCGGCGTATTCTTCAACTGGCCGGTCAGGCGCGCGTCGTTGATGAGGACGAGGATGAAGACGAGGATGACCGGCAGCAGCGCGCCGTTCAAGACCTGGATGGCGACGAGCAGGCGGATGACGGGCACGCCCGGTATCAGCGCCACGCCCGCGCCGAAGACGACGAGCGCCGTAAAGAGCGTGAAGAATTTCGGCGCGCGCCGGAAGTCGAGGTTGACCCCTTTCGGCAGTCCGAACGCCTCGCTGATGGCGTAAGAGGTCGCCAGCGGCAGCACCGCCCCGGCCAGTAGTGATGCGCCCAGAAGACCCGCGCCGAAAAGTATCTTCGCGTAAGCGCCGAGCAGCGGCGCGAGAGCCTTCGCCGCGTCTTCAGCCGTCTCGACGTGCGTCTGGCCGGCGACGTGGAGCGTCGCCGCCGTCGCCACGATCATCGCGATCGACATCAGGTTCGAGAAGACAGCGCCGGTGTATGTGTCTATGCGCTCCGGCCCGTAGTGTCGGCGCGCGACGCCCTTCTCGACAAGCGAGCTTTGCTGGAAGAGTTGCATGTAAGGTGTGATGGTCGTGCCGAGCAGGCCGACGAGGATGAAGATGTAGTCGGGGTCTCTCTTAATCACGGGCACGAACGCGCCGCGCGCAACCTCGTGCCAGTCGGGGCGGCCCATGAAGGCCGCGACGGGGTAGGCGAAGAAGACGAGCGTCATCAACAGGAAGATTTTCTCGACCCAGTCGTAAGAGCCGAAGATGACCAGGTACCAAAGGAGCGCCGCCGCGACGGGCACGGCCACGTAGCGGCTCACGCCGAGCAGCTCAGCCGCCGCGCCGACGCCGACGAACTCGCTGACGACCAGCCCGCCGTTGGCGACCAGCACGACGGCGACGGCGAAGAGCGTCCAGCCCACGCCGAAGCGCTCGCGTATGAGGTCGAAGAGTCCTCGGCCCGTGGCCGCGCCGAGACGGGCGCACATCTCCTGCACGACGGCCAGAGAGACGGTGATGACGACCATCACCCAGATGAGGTCGTAGCCGTACTGCGCGCCCGCAGAGCTGTAGGTGGCGATGCCGCCCGCGTCGTTTCCGGCGGAGGCGGCGACGAGTCCCGGCCCTAAAATCAGGAGCCAGCGAAGCAGTCCGCGCGGCGGCTTGCGCAAGCCCCGCAGGCGCACGCTGCGACCGCGGATGTTGAGGCGCAGGCCCGCGGGGAGGTTGCGCGGTCGCGCGGGCAGCGCGAGCGCGTCGGCCTCTGCGACGGGTTCGAGACCTTCCGATGCGGGCTGCTTGCTCGGCTGCTTGCTCAAGCGAAGGCTCCCCCATTGCTCAGGCGAAGACACGTCGCCTCATTCGCCGCGTCTTTGGGCAGAGCCTCGAAGACACTCCTCGCGCTCAAGTGAAGACTCTCCTCGGCGCTTGCGCGCTCCAGCTCGACGGGGCGGCCAGCATGACCGCCGTGTCGAACGTTACGACTCCGAGCAGGCGTCGGTCTTTGCCGACGACGGGCATCGCGGGCAGGTGGCTGTTGATGACGCGACGGGCCGCGGCGCGAGCCGGCTCCAACGGCGCAAGCGTCGTCACGTAAGCGTCCATGAACTCTTCGACGCGCGCTTCCGGATCGGCCACGATGAGGTTGCGCAAGGAGAGCAGCCCTTGAAGGTGTCGCCCCTCTTCGTCGTCCACGGCGTAGACGAGCAGCGAGAAGGAGGTGTCGCCGAGACGCTCGGAGAGGTGCTGGCGCGCCTCGCCCGCCGTCATGCTCGAAGGCACGCAGACGAACTCGTTCGTCATGATGCCGCCCGCGCTGTCTTCGGGGTAGCGCAGAAGCTCTATGACGGCTGCGCCCCGCTCCTTCGGCATCCGTTCGAGGTGGCGGCGGGCCGCGCCGGTGTCGAGGCGACCGATCAGGTCAGCCGCGTCGTCGGGCGACATGAGCGCGAGCACACGGACGGCCTCTTCCTCGTCCAGCTCCTCGAAGACCTGGAGCTGGCGTTCGGGCGACATCAGCTCAAGCACGCGCGCGGCCAGCTTGTCGGGCAGCAGCTTGAGCAGCTCGGCGGCGTGCATGTAAGGGATGGCGGCGCTAAGGAGCGCGATCTCGCCGGGCTGGAGGCGCGCGACCCGAAGGTGCGCGCCCGCGCCGCTCGGCACGGCGTCGGGGTCGCCGCGGAGGAACTCGACGTACTTCCAATCGTAGAGCGAGTCGGCGGGCGGCGTCGTGAAGAGGCCGCGCGTGAGCCGCCGCAGCAGCGCGCGCGCGCTCGTGTCCGCCGCGCGCAGGCGCAAAGTCCCGTCACGTTCTTCGAGCGCGAGGTCGTTGGCGCGCGTGGCGCGTCGGTTCTGGAGGTCGAGGACGAGCGCGTCGAGCACGTCGCGCGTGAGCAGCACTTCGTCTTCCGTCGAGTCGTGCGCGACCTCGCGCCCCGCGCCGAGGTCTCTGACTGTGATCTCTTTCTCTTCGCGCGAGACGGCGGTCACGTCCTTCCAGTCGAGCGCGCGCTGGCGACGGTCTTCGCCCGTGTAGATGAGGAGCGTGACGGGCGGGTGGTCGTCTTCGAGGAGCGCGACGGCGAGGTCGTCGAGGCGCGCGCGGCGTCCGCGCTCGTCGGCGACGTGGAAGCGGCTGAACTCGGAGAGCATGAACATCTCGGCGTCAGTTCTCTTGATTCAATCCTTCGTCAGTCCTTTGAACAGGTCGGCCCTTCTTTGGAAGGCGGCCTTCTTAACTCAGAAGTCTTTCGAGAAGCCGAGCTGCGCGCCGAGGCGCGGGCTGGCCGAGAAGCGCCCGACGGTCAGGCCGAAGTCGAGCGTGAAGTTTTTGCCGAGGGCGTAGTTGCCGCCGACCTGCGTCTGCAACTGCCCGCGGTTGAGACGGAAGTTGGCGGAGACCGCGCCGAAGATTTCAGCGCCGAGGTCGAGCCGGCGGGTGAACTGACGGACGACGGAGCCTGCACCCGTGTAGACGCGCCCGCGCGTCTTGATGCCGATGACGCCGGTCGTCGTGTTGCCGGCGAAGAGCAGGCCGGCGTTCAGGCGCAGCTTCGTCCTGTCGCTCAGAGATTTTTGTGCGACACCGTAGAGCCACACGTCCGTGAGGCCGGAACCCAACTGCCGCGCCGGGTCGCCTGTCGGCAGCTCGACGTTGAGGCTCGCGGCGAGCGCGGGCCAGCGCGAGCCTTCGCGCTCCTTGAGGAAGTTGTATTTGACGGAG
>JALZHC010000681.1 GCA_030914105.1 Acidobacteriota bacterium | reverse complement strand
CTCCTGTGCGGCGACCTCTTCACGCAGCCCGGCACGGGCGAGGAGCCGCTCACAGAGTCCGACATCCTCGCGCCGAGCGAGGCGTTCCGACGCGGGTTGGACTATTTCTCGCACTCTCGCGACGCGCGCTCACACCTCGAACGGCTCGCGGCGCTCCGGCCCGCGACGCTCGCCTGCATGCACGGCAGCGCCTGGCGCGGCGACGGTGCGGCCCTTCTGCTCGCTCTGGCCGACTCGCTCGCCGAGTAGCGGCCCCGCACGCGCAGGCAGTTGCCGCCGGAATCACGTTCGCTCTTAAGCTTTCGAGTCCGTTCGTCATGCGCTACCCGCAGACCTTCATTGACGACCTTCGGCGGCAGGCAGACATCGTGCGTGTCATCTCGGACTACGTGACGCTGAAGAAGAAGGGCGCGAACTGGATGGCGTGCTGCCCTTTTCATCAGGAGAAGACGCCTTCGTTTTCGGTGAACCCGTCGAAGAATATTTTTTACTGCTTCGGCTGCGGCAAGGGAGGGTCGGTCTTCAACTTCGTGATGGAGATGGAAAGCGTTTCGTTTCCGGAAGCCATCCGCGTTGTGGCGGAGAAGGCGGGCGTGCCCTTGCCGCAGTTGGTTGACGATAAGAAGTTCGAGGCGCGGCGCAAGGAGGCCGACGAGGTCGTAGAGCTTAACTCGTGGGCGCTCGAATTCTGGGAGCGGCAGTTGGCCGAAGAGAATGTGGAAGCGCGCGCGGCGCGCGAGTACGTTGAGGGCCGCGGGCTGACGGACGAGACGCGCCGCTTGTTCCGCCTCGGCTACGCGCCGAACAGTTGGGACGCGCTCGGCTCTTATCTCAAGAGCAAGGGCGCGACGGTCGGGCAGATCGAGCGCAGCGGCCTCGTCGTGAAGAAGGATACGGGCGGATACTACGACCGCTTCCGCGGTCGCCTGATCTTCCCCGTGACGGACGCGCAAGGTCGGCCCGTCGCCTTCGGCGCGCGTGCGATGCGCGCGGGCGAAGAGCCGAAGTACCTGAACTCGCCGGAAACGGCGGCCTACACGAAGGGCCGGCACCTGTTCGGCCTCGGCGTCTCGCGCGATGAGATCAGGAAGCGGAAGTTCGCCATCCTCGTCGAGGGCTATCTGGATTTAATCATCCCGTTTCAGGCCGGCGTGCGCAACGTCGTGGCGAGTTTGGGGACGGCTTTGACGCAGGAGCAGGCTCGTCTGCTGGGCAGGTTTGCGCGCAAAGTGGTCGTCAATTATGATGGTGACCGCGCCGGAATCAACGCGGCGAAGCGCGCCATAGAGGTTCTTCTGCCGGAGGATTTTGAGGTCAAAGTCCTCGTCCTTCCTGAAGGCTCAGACCCGGACGAGTTCGTGCGCGCGCACGGCGTCGAGGAGTACAACGAAAGACGCGGGCGCGCGAGGCCGCACATGCAGTTCGTCCTTGAGCAATCGGTCGCCGGTCGAAACTTGCGCAACCCCGCGCAGAAGGCAGAGGCGGTCGAGGAGGTCTTGCCGTTCGTCCGCGCCGTGCGCAACACGATTCAGAAGCGCGAATACTTTGACATCGCGATGGACGCCTTGCGCGTCGAGGAGGCGGGACTCAGGCAGGAGCTTTGGAAGAGCGTCGCCGCGAAGGGCGCGAACGCGGCGGCTGGCGACCGCGAAGTGAAGCAGAAGGTCGTGCGCGCCGAGACGCAAGCGCCGACCGTCGCCGAACGACGCCTCCTCGAACTCCTCGTGCACGACGCGGAGCTGCGCGAGTCGGTTCTCCCGCACATGGAAGAGAGCGATTACGAAGAGCTGCCGTCGGGGCCGGTCTTCCGCGCTTTGAAAGAGCTGCACGCGCGCGGCTCGTCCGTTGACTTTTCGACGCTGGGGCCTTTGACCGAAGGCGACGCCGTCGCCGCAGACCTCGTCCCGCTCGTCCTGATGCACGAGCCGGAGCGCGCCGAGGGCGAGGCGACCGACCAGTTTTTGGCCGAGGCCGAAAGCTGTCTGACGACTCTGCGCCTGATGAATTTGGACAGGCGCATCAAGGAGCTCGCCGCCGAGATAGCCGAGGCCGACCGCGCCGGCGACGAAGCGCGGCGCGACCGACTCATCATGGAAGACCTCGATCTGAAACGCAGACGCACCGCGCTGCTGCCCCGCACGGGCGGCGTGACGGCGGGCGGGCAGTCCTCATTCTCCTGAAGCGCCGCCGGGTCGCGCGCGCGTCACATTCTCATGAAACTTTCAGAGGTGGCCGAGAGATGAGCATGGAAGAGAAGGATCAGGAAGACGTGGTGCAGCGCCTTTTGGAGTTGGGCGGCGACAAGAAGTTTCTCACCTTCGACGACCTCAACCGCGAGCTGCCCGACAACATCGTCTCGCCCGACGACATCGAGGACGTGCTCCAGAAGCTCGAAGGCTCGAACATCACCGTCACGGACTCCGACGAGCGCCTCATCGAAGTGGCCGCCGCGGCGGTCGTCTCCGACGAGCTGGACGAAGTGCTCGACGAAGACCTCGAACTCGACCTCTCCGCCGGCGCGCTCGAAAAAACGAACGACCCCGTCCGCCTCTACCTGCGAGAGATGGGCATCGTACCGCTCTTGACGCGCGAGGGCGAGGTCTCAATTGCGAAGCGCATCGAGCGCGGCCAGATCAAGACGCAGAAGGCCATCTCGCGCTCGCCCATCGCGGTGAATGAACTGTGCCGGCTCGGCGACGAACTCGACGCGGGCCGCCTCCAGATACGCGACTTCGTCAACTTCTCCGAGCAGGCGGAGCTAACGGGGCAGGAGGATAAGGCCGACGAGTACCTTCGCTGGACGCTCGAAGGCGTCGAGAACATCCGCAAGGTCTTTCGTGTCGGCCTCAAAGAGTGGGAGAAGCTGCGCGCCGAGCAGAAGCTCCTGCGCGGCAAGAGGTCTCGAAAGCTCCTCCGGCTCAAGCGCAAGGTCGCGCGCATGCGCCTCGAAATCGCGCAGGAGATGAAGCTCCTGAACCTGACGGAGAAGGCACGCCAGCGCCTCATCGACTCGATCCGCAAGGTCGCCAAAGAGATTCGCGTCGCCGAGAACGAGGTCGCCGGCTACACCGAGAAGCTCAACAAGAAGCGCATCCGCCCCGACGAGGAGAAGGAGTACAAG
>JALZHC010000132.1 GCA_030914105.1 Acidobacteriota bacterium | reverse complement strand
ACTGCGCGGGGAAGTCGCCCCCGGAAGTGTCCACGAGAATCTGATCCCAGAGGGCGCGCATGTTCGTCACGATCCGCACCTCTCGGCTCGCAGAGAGAAACTTGCCCGTGAGGTCAACCGTCACCGTCTGCGGGCGGCCGACGGGGATGCCGATGTCCTCGATGACCGTCTGCCAACGCCCTTGCGCGTCCCTGACCTGAAGCGAAGGCGGACGCATCTCCTTGCCCGCCTGCGAGGCTGCGACGTTGTCGCTCGACCAGGCGTAGTCAGTCCAGCCGGTCAGCAGCAACAAAGTCCGTGCGCCCGCGGGCGCGCCTTCGTCGAGCTTCAGAGTCAGCGTGTGCTCGTCGGCGTAGCCGCGGACGGGGTCGCGCCTGAAGTCGTCCGGGTACTGCCGATCCATGCGCGCAATCTTCGCGAGAACGTCCCGGCCGTGGTCGTCCACGGCCGAGAGCGGCCGGTGCGCGCCGCGCGTCTTGTAAAGGACGAATGGGCGCGGCGGGTCGCTCATGCCTTCGTTCGGGTAGACCTCGACGCCTTGCGGGTGCGCGACGGCGATGAGTTGCAGGCGGTCAACGAACATCGTCTCTTCCAGCTCGTTCGTCACGCGCAGCTCGTAGCGCCCTTCGCGCTCGCGCAACTGGTCGCCGCGGATGCGGACGTACTCGTCCGGGTCGGGCACGTTGTAGCGGCCCGGCTCTTCGAGGTAGCCCATCTCGCCGCCGCCCATGAAGTCCGTGATGAAACGAAAGCGCGAGCCGTCCCAAGCATAAAGGTACGGGCACGAAGAAGGCTTGCGGTCAACTTCCGTGACCTTGAGTGTGCCCGGCTCGATGCGCGCGAACGTCCGCGCCGACTGCGCCGACCGCGAAGCCGATTCGGTCTCCGCCTGCACGACTCCCGAAGGCCAGAGCACGCGCACGGCGTCCGCCGACTCGCGCCGGCCCAGGCCGAAGATTAAGTCCGCGGGCGCGGGCGCGGGACTCGCCGCGTAGGTCTCAAGCTTTTGACGCAGACTCCCGGCGCGCACTTCGACTTTAGCCTCGACGCCGCCGCGGTTGCTCACCTTGCCCGCGAGCTGCACGCGCAAAGAATGATTGCGGTTGCCGCCCTCGTTGCGCAGGACTCGCAGGCCGCCGCCCGGCACGCCGAAGATGATGTCGGTGTCGCCGTCGCCGTCGAGGTCGCCTGAGGCGAGCACGCGCGTGCGCGAGAGCGGCGTGCCGACCGCGCCGACCTCAGCCCTAATGCCGCGCGCGGCCTTGTCGCTCACGTCCGCCCAGCCGTCGCCGACGTTGCGCCAGATGTGAAGCTCCACATGCGGGTCATTGCCACTCACGGTGTTTGCGGTCACGAGGTCGAGCAGGCCGTCGTTGTCGTAGTCTATGAACTGCGAGGCGGAATTTGACGGGCCGATGGAAAAACCGGAGGCCGGGTTGCTCGTGTGTAATGTCGGGCCGTCCTGAAGACGGAAGTGATCCTTGCCGTCGCTCAGGGCGAAG
Source organism: Acidobacteriota bacterium (assembly GCA_030914105.1). Lineage (GTDB taxonomy): Bacteria > Acidobacteriota > Blastocatellia > Pyrinomonadales > Pyrinomonadaceae > QHXN01. Next base: position 6,293 of record JALZHC010000132.1, on the reverse strand, counting down.
TGGCCCAGGCCGCCGCCGCCGAAATAGAAGTCCGTGAAGCCGTCCTTGTTAACGTCGCCCGCGGCGACGCTCGACGTAAACATCAGTTTGCCTGAGTCGAGTCCGACCTCGGCGATGACGTTGCGGAACGTGCCGTCGCGCATATTGCGCCAGAGAGCGGGCGCGCCGACGCTTGAGGCGACGAGCAGGTCAACGTCACGCCGGTTATCGAAGTCGGTTGGCACGACCGCCGAGGCGTTGAACGGGTCCGAGAGTTTCGCCGCCGCGGTCACGTCCGTGAAAGTCCCGTCGCCGTTGTTGCGCAGCAGGAGACTCGGCGCGGGCGTTCGCCCGACGGTAAGGCCGGGAGGAACCTCCGTGATCGGAGCAGGCTTCCCCGCTCCTCCTTTCTTCTTCGCCTCTGCCTCTTCTTTCAAAGCCTTCGACGCGTCGAAGCCGCCGGCGATGAAGAGGTCGAGGTCGCCGTCGTGGTCGTAGTCAACGAAGGCGGCGGAGCGTGCGAGGTAAGGGTAGTTCGGAATCTTGGCGGCGGCGGTGGCGTCTGTGAAGTGGCCGCCGCCGTCGTTGTGGTAGAGCGTGCTCTGGCCGTAGCGGAGGATGAAGAGGTCGGGTCGTCCGTCGTTGTCGTAGTCGCCGGCAACCGCTGCGGTGGCGACGCCGCCCGACTCTTTCGCGAGCGCGCCCGTTTGCGCGGTCACGTCTGTGAACCTGCCGCGGTCGTTGCGGTAGAGGCGCTGACGGCCTCCGGCCACTTCGAGCAGGTCGAGCTGGCCGTCGCCGTCGAAGTCGAAGAGGACGATTGCGCCGCCGCTCTGTTCGATGAAGTCATCCCGGACGGGCCACGCGCCCGGCGCGGCGGGCGGCAGCGTGCTCGCGGTCACGTCTCGGAAGACGACTTCGGGCGTGCGCCGTTCGACGAGGTCGGCTTCAGCGCCCGTCGAGGCGACGGCCTCGGCGTAGCGGCCCTGCTCCGGGTAGTTCTGGCCGATGGTGGTCGCGCTGCCGAGCTGCCGAAGCTCCTGGAAGCGCGCCATGACGCGCTGCCCCTCTTCGCGCTGGCCCGTGCGCAGCAGCGACGTGCCGAGGTTGTAGAGGGCCGTGCCGTTGTAAGGCTCTGCGGCGAGCGCCGTGCGGAAGGCCGCGATGGCCTCTTTGTAGTCGCGCTGCTGCGCGTAGAGCTGGCCGAGGTTGACGTTTGCGCCCACGTCTTCGGGGTCGAGCCGGAGGACGCGCCGGAAGGCGGCGACGGCTTCGTCCGTCCGGCTCTGCGACCTGGCGACGAGGCCGAGGATGTATTGAGGTTGCGGCGCGTCGGGCGCGGCAGACGCCGCGGCGCGGGCCTCGCTTTCCGCGCCCGCGGGGTCGGGCAGGTTGTAGAGCGCGATGGCGAGGTTGATGCGCGCGAGCGTGAGGCGAGGGTCGAGACGCAGCGCGCGCCGGAACTCCTCCGCGCCCTCCCTGTATTTGAACTGTTCAAGCAACGCGACGCCGAGGTTGTTCGCGCGGTAAGCCTGCTCGCGCGCGTCCGCCGCCGAAGCTCTAGGTTTGAGGGAAGCCCTGTTTTGCAGTCTGGCCGAAGCGCTTCTCGCGGCGGGCGTGGTTGCCAAAAGGCCGGTCAGCGCGAGCGACAGGGCGAGCGAGTGTAAGAGGCTCTTCATGAACTCAAGACGCGCGTTCGAGCGGGCATTGCCGAAAATGGAAAGACGGGGAAACTTGCTCTGACTATAGGTCAAGAGGCGGGATTGTCAAGCCGTAGGTCAAGCCGGAGGGTTGTCAGGCGGAGTCATTGCCCGCCTTGCTGCGGAACTCGCTCATCCAGAAGCTCGGTCGTGTGCTCGACGACGCTCGGCTGCGAAGCGTCGGGCGCTCGCTCTCGCGTGCCGGCGGGTTGCTCTCGCGCGGCGGCTTCGAGCTGTGGCCGCGTCTGCTCTCCGCCTTCGAGGGGGGCGGCGGGCTGCGCGGGGTTAATCGTCAGCCCCGCGACGATGCGACCCAGGCCCGACAGCGTCGGTATCAGCCCGACGAGCCATGCGATTCTCACCAGCGGCTCGACCTCGAAGGGAAGCCGCGCCAGAGTCTCAGGAGAGATTTTCAGGACGAGCGCGGCTGAAAGATAGTAGAGGAAGACGGTCAGGCCGACGCCGGAGAAGAAGGAGACTGTGCCCTTGACGATGTGATCCTCGCGCCGACGCGCGGGCGACTTCTTCTCCCTGTAGTGCAGCCACCAGGGGCGCTCGCCCTCTGAGCGCGCCAGCCCCTTCGTGATCTCTCGGTTCACCTGGTCGAGTGCGCGCGAGACCTCTTCGGTCGAGTGCCTGACCTTGGCGCTCTCCATCATCTCCTTGAGTTTGGGGAGCGCGCCGCGGTCGCTGCGCGCGACGGCCTCGCTCAAGGCGACGGCCTTGCCGATGACCTTCAGGTTCGCGCCGCACGAGCGGCAGAAACGCTGATCCGCAGGCGACTCGACTCCGCATTGTGGGCAGTACATAAGTTGTCCGTAGCCTCGCCCTTAATACGCGCCGACCGCCGCCGAGGTTCGACGCGCGGCGGCCATTGGAAAAGTAAAGCCTCAGCGGCCATCGAAAAAATAAAGCCCCGGCGAACGTCTCCGCCGGGGCCTTCCTCCTGTCGCGCGCCGAGGCCGATGCGCCTTCCACTCAACTTTAAAGACGAGCCGCTTAAAGACGAGCCGCTGCCATGCGGCTTAGTGTCGAGATGTCGAGCCGCGGTCGCGTCGCGTTTGCCGCCTCACTCGTAGCGTAGGGCGACGAGCGGGTCAACCTTCGTGGCGCGGCGCGCGGGGATGTAGCTGGCGAGCGCGGCCACCGAGACGAGCAGCAGCGAGATGGCGGCGAGCGTCAAGGGGTCTGTGGCCGAGACGCCGTAGAGCAGGCTCGACATCAGGCGCGTTAAGGCGAGCGCCGCGGCGAGGCCGATGCCGACGCCGACGAAGACGAGCCTCAACCCCTGCCCGACTATGAGCCGCAGCACGTCGCCGCGCTGCGCGCCGAGCGCCATCCTCAGACCGATCTCGCGCGTGCGCTGCGCCACCGTGTAGCTCATCACGCCGTAGAGTCCTACGCCCGCGAGCACGAGCGCCACGCCGGCGAAGACTGCGAGCAGAAGCATGCTGAAGCGCTGGCGCGCGATTGAGTCAGAGAGCACCTCCTCCATCGTGCTGATGTTCGAGACCGGCTGGTCTTTGTCAATCTCCCACACGACCCCGCGCACCGCCGACGCCAACCCCGCCGGCTCGACCGAAGTGCTCACGACCAAGTGGCGCGGCGCGAAGAAGTCGGCCTGCGCATAGAGCAGGTACATCTGCGGCTTCGGCTCGGCGCTCAGCTCGAACTGCCGCACGTCCTTCACCACGCCGACGACCTGGCACCAGTCTTCCGGCGAGTCGGTCGAACCCGGCGTCAGGCGCTTCCCCAAAGGGTCTTCGCCCGCGAAGAAGCGGCGCGCCATCGTCTCGTTGATGACGACGACGGCGGGCGAGTCGGCTCTGTCCTGCCGCTCGTCGAAGTCGCGCCCGCGTAAGAGCTGTATGCCCATCGTCTGGAAGTAGTGCGGGCTGACGACCCTCGTCACAACGGCTGGCCTGCGCGGGCCTGGGTCGGGCCGGCCCTCGACGGCGACGGCGACGGAGTCGCCCTGCGTCGCCGCCAGCGGTATCCAGTTGGCGACCGCCGCCGACTTCACGCCCGGCACAGCCTCGACGCGGCGTATCAACTCCGTGTAGAAGGCCGCGCGCCGCGCCGCGTCCGGGTATTTCTGCTGCGGCAGGACGATCCTCATCGTCAGAAGATGGTCGGCGCGGAAGCCTGGGTCAACGTTTCGCAGCCGCACGAAGCTGTTAATCAGAAGCCCCGCGCCGATGAGAAGGACGAGCGAGACGGCGACCTCCGAGACGACGAGCAACCCTCGTATGCGCTTGCCGCGGCTCCCCGCAGCCGTGTCCCTGCCGCCCTCCTTCAACGTCTCGTTGAGGTCGAAGTTGGAAGCCTGCGTGGCCGGCGCGAGGCCGAAGATGAGGCCCGTCAGAAGCGTGATGACGAGCGTGAAGAGGAGCACGCGCGCGTCGACCGCGACGGCCCTGACCTGCGAGACGCTCTCCGGAATGAAAGCCTTCAACAATCTCACGCCCCACAGAGACAGGAGCAGCCCCGCGCCTCCTCCGAGCGCGGCCAGAAGGACGCTCTCCGTCAAAAACTGCCGGACGAGCCGCCAGCGGCTCGCGCCGAGCGCGACGCGCAGAGCGATCTCCTTCTGCCGCGCCGCCGCTCGCGCAAGCAAAAGGTTGGCGACGTTGGCGCACGCGACGAGCAGCACGAAGCCGACCGCGCCCAGCAGGACGAGCAGCGCGGGCTTGATGTTGCCGACCAGTTGTTCGTGCAGAGGGACGACCGCCGCGCCGAGGTCTGCGTTCGAGTCCGGGTGTTGCTGCTGTAGACGCGCCGCGATGTTGCTCATCTCGGCCTGCGCCTGCCCGACGCTCACGCCCGGCTTCAGGCGCGCGACGACTTCGAGGTAGTGTCTCTGCCGGCTCGCGGCCTCCTGCGGAGTGAAGGCGATGGGAACCCACAGCTCGTCCTCGCGGCTCGGAAACTGGAAGCCGGGCGGCATCACGCCGACGACCGTGTAGCTCTCGCCGTTTAAGGTGACGGCCTTCCCCACGATCTTCTCGTCAGAGCCGAAACGGCGCTGCCAGAGCGCGTGGCTGATGACGACGACGCGGCCCGCGCCGGGGCTGTCTTCTTCCGGCAGGAACGCGCGGCCCAGACGCGGCTCGACGCCGAGCAGCGCGAAGAGGTTGGCCGAGACGCGCCGCCCGTCAATCCTCTCCGGCTCGCCCGCGCCCGTCAGGTTGAAGCTCTCCTCGGCAATCGCCGACATCCCTTCAAAGACGCGGTTCTGCTCGCGCCAGTCGATGAAGTTGGCCGCCGCGGGAGTGTCGCGCGGGAAGCCGTGCTTGCTCGCGTCCTCCCAGACCATCACGAGCCGTTCGGGGTCTTTGAAAGGCAGCGGACGCAGCAGGACTGTGTTGACGACAGAGAAGATGGCGGTGTTTGCGCCGATGCCTAAAGCCAGTGTGACGACGGCGACCGCCGTGAAGCCCGGATTCTTCGCCAGCGCGCGCAGGCCGTAGCGCAGGTCGTGCCAGAGGTCTACGAAAAACTTCGCCCCCCCGCGCGCGCCCGGCGCTTCCGCCTCGCGCCGCGCAGGGCGCTCGACCCTGCGCAGCTCCTGCGCCAACACCTCGCTCCCCTTCAACTCGCGCAGCGCCGCCGCGCGCGCCTCCTCTTCGGTCGCGCCGCCGGCCAGCGCCTGCTCGTATCGGTCTTCGAGGTGCTGCGCCAACTCCTCGACGATCTCGACCTCGCGCGCAGGCTCAAGCCCCGACTGCGAGAGGCGACTCCTGATCTCTTCCTTCCACTCAGGCATGCTCCATCCCCGTGATGCGATTGATCGCCTCGACAAACTCCCGCCACGTGGCGCGCTGCGCCGCCAGGACTTTTTTGCCCGCCGGAGTCAGCCGGTAATAACGCCGACGCCGTTGGCCCGCCTGCTCCACCCAGCGCCCCTGAATCCAGCCGCGCTTCTCCAGACGGTACAGCAGCGGGTAGAGCGACGCGACGTTGAAGCGGAGCGCACCGCCCGAACGCTGCTCGATCAGACTGCCGATGTCGTAGCCGTGCCGCGGGCGCTCCTCGACCAGCGACAGAATCAGAAGCTCGGCGCTCCCCTTCTTCAGCTCGCGCGCCAGAATGTGTGAGCCTATATATGACATAGCGATATATTACTCAGCCGTACAAGGCCCGTCAACCTCAACCCGGGGTCAATACATTCTTGAGTGTAAAGGCTCAATTATTCAACGCAGAGACGCAGAGGACGCGGAGGGAGCGCAGAGGCTTGTGCATAGCATTCCTCAGCGCCCCCTCTGCGTGCTCTGCGCCTCTGCGTTGAACTTTTCTTTACTTTAAGCTCAAGATTGAATAGACCCGCCGAAAGTCGGTCATGCCTTGACAGTCTAGGCAAGACTCCTTATGATGCTTTGACGTTCTAGGCATTCACGGCCCGCGGCGCGGAGGTGAGAAGAATGACGCGAGAGAAGGCAGACCTTTTGCAGGGCACGCTCGACATGCTCATCCTGAAGGCCGTCTCGTTAGGCCCGCTGCACGGCTACGGCATCATCCAGCGCATCCGGCAGATGTCGGACGAGATGCTCGAAGTCGAGCAAGGCTCGCTCTACCCTGCGCTCTACCGCATCGAGCAGAAGGGCTGGGTCTCCT
>JALZHC010000680.1 GCA_030914105.1 Acidobacteriota bacterium | reverse complement strand
GAGCAGCACGACGAGCAGCATGAAGAAGCCGCTGGCGTCGAGTCCAAGCAGGGAGAAGAACATCCAGACGAGCGGCGCAAACAGGCAGACGCCCGGCGCTGCCGCGAGCGCGACGAGCGTCAGGCCCTTCGACGAATCGAAGCCTTCTCGGCCCGAAGCGACGAGCGCGGCGAAGGCGGCGAGGGCGAAGAGGAGCGGCCAGGCGAAGAGGAAGCTGCCGGCCGGCAGCAACGCCGTCGCCAGAATCAGCAGCGCGAGCCAGCACAGAAGCGCGCCCGCCCAGAGGCTCGCCGCGTTCGTCTTCCTGAACAGAAGCGCGTAGACGGCTGCGAACGCGGCGACCGTCAGCGCGACGAAGCCGAGCGCGTAAGGCCAGATGTCGTAGGGCGTCCGCCAGGGCAGAAGCGCGTAGCCCGCGTGCAGGCTGCGCGCCGCGCGCCACACGGCAGTCGTCAAAAGGACGGGAAGGACTGCGGCCAGCGCGAACGCGAAGACGCCCGCCGCCACGCCGCCGAGCGAGAGCCGATGCCTCCGCAAACCGACGAACAGGGCGACGGCGAAGAGAAGGCAGACGGTGAGCGTGAGCGGCACGACCCAAGCCTCGGAGTAATGTATGAAGAGGGGGCCGAGCGCGTTGAAGTAGACGGCGTCGCGCGACTTCAGGTGGTCGAGGTCGAGGTCGCCGAAGCGTCGCGCGAGCGATAGTGCATAAGAGCCGTGGTGTTGGAGGCTTCGCTCGTCAAGCTCTTCGGCGCTGTCGAGCGCGGTGTGGTAGCTCGCGATGCGGTCGGTGTAGGCGAAGTTGAGACCGGCTGCGCCCGCGCCCTTGAAGACCGTCATGTCCGTGTCGTTCGGCAGGCGCTTGTAGACGGCGTACATGAGCGAGTTGGCGACTGTGTGCGGCGCTGCCGCAAGCTCGCCGATGAGCGCGCCGTTGCCCTCGCTCGTCTCGAACATCATGGAGGGGCCGCCCGCGCCGCGCGCCTCGAAGTTGAGCACGAGCGCCACGCTCTTCATCGAAGGGTTCTGGCCCGCGAAGCCGCGCGCGCCGAGGAGTCCAAGTTCTTCGGCGTCCGTGAAGACGGCGACGAGGTCGTTGCGGAGCGGCGGGCCGGACTTCAGCGCGCGCAGGGTTTCGAGCAGAGTGGCGACGCCCGCGCCGTCGTCCGAAGCGCCCGGCCCCGTCGGCACGGAGTCGTAATGCGCGGCGAGCATCAGAGCTTTGCCGCCCGCGGCAGTTCCGGCCACGCGCGCGACGATGTTCTGCACTCGCGCCGCGGGAACGGGAAAGCCCGGCACGGCCTGCCGCGGCACGACCTCCGCGGTCTGCACCTCCGCGCTCACGCCGAGCGACGACAACTCGCCGAGGATGTAGCGGCGCACGCGCTCGATCTCCTCCGAGCCGGTCGGGTGCGGGCGCTGCGCAAACGCGCGCACGTGCCTCAACGCGCGCGCCGAAGAGAACTCGGACGCGGGCGCGCTCTCAGGTACGGCCCGCGGCGGCCCCGCGAGCCAGATGCTCAACCACGCCGCCGCGGCCAGAAAAAGAAAAGCCGCCAGGGCCGTGGCGGCGTTCGTCTTCGCGTCGGGGGATGGGTTCATGGGCTTAGAGGTCAGAGGTCAGAGGCCGGAGGTCAGTGAAAGCTTTGCCGGCTTCGACCGCGCGCGGCCCGCGAGCGCCCGACTACTGACCTCTGACCTCCGACCTCTGACCTCTGCTTTAACCGATTAGCGGCTCGCCATCATACACGACCGACCAGCCGTTGCGACGGCTCGTGTCGAGGCTGCGTGTGAACCACTTGCGGGCTTCGGTCTCGCTCTCGTAGCGTTGCATCGAGGGCAGCGGTTCGCGCGGGTCGAAGCGCACGATCTGGCCGCCGGAGTCGCCGGCCTTCAGGGAGAGCAGCGCGAGCATGTCGTTCTTCCGGAGGACGGCGGTGCGGACGACGGTCGAGTCGTCGTCCTCCTCTTCCTCGTCGTCGAACTCTTCGGCCTCGTCTGCGTACTCCGCCTCTTCGGCTTCCCTCTCGTCGTCAACGTCTATGATGTCGTCGAAAAAGTCGTTGTGATCTTTCATCCCTTTATCTCTTTCTCCAAAATCTTCCCTTTGATGAGGTCTTCGAGAAACTCCCCTGCTCGCGGCCTGACGTATATTACACTCTGCGGGGACGCCGGACAAAGGAGCGGGGCGAAAAAGTATGGACGGCTTTGTGCTCTCGATTGACCAGGGGACGACGGGGACGACGGCGCTCGTCTTCGACCGCGACTGCCGCGTGCGCGGGCGCGGCTACAACGAGTTCACGCAGCACTACCCGCGGCCCGGCTGGGTCGAGCACGACGCGGAGGAAATCTGGCGCATCAGCCTCGGCTCGGCCCGACAAGCTCTCGACGCGGCGGGCGTCGAGGCGCGCGACCTCGCGGCTGTCGGCATCACAAATCAACGCGAGACGGTCGTCGCGTGGGAGCGAGCGAGCGGCACGCCCGTCGGGCGCGCGATTGTCTGGCAGGATAGACGGACGGCTTCCATGTGCGACGAGCTGAAGGCGCGCGGACTCGAAGAGTCTGTCCGCGGGAAGACGGGCCTCGTGCTCGACCCTTACTTCTCCGGCACGAAGCTCCGTTGGCTGCTCGACCACACGCCCGGCCTTCGTTCGCGCGCCGCGCGCGGCGAAGTCGTCTTCGGCACTGTGGACTCCTGGCTCGTCTGGAAGCTGACGGGCGGGCGCGCGCACTCGACCGACTGCTCGAACGCCTCGCGCACGCTCCTCTTCAACATCAACACGCTCAGTTGGGACGAAGAGCTGCTCTCGCTCTTCGGCGTGCCCCGCGAGGCGCTCCCCGAAGTCAAACCTTCGGCGCACATCTACGGCGAGACAGACCCGCGAGCCTTCTTCGGCGCTTCCGTGCCCGTCGCAGGCGTCGCGGGCGACCAGCAGGCCGCGCTCTTCGGTCAGGCTTGCTACGCCGAAGGCTCTGTGAAGAACACCTATGGCACAGGCTCGTTCCTGCTGATGAACACGGGGCGCGGGGCCGTGCCGAGCCGCGAGGGGCTTCTGACGACGGTCGCATGGCAGTTGGAGGGCGAGGCGGCGGAGTACGCGCTCGAAGGCTCGATCTTCATCACGG
>JALZHC010000679.1 GCA_030914105.1 Acidobacteriota bacterium | reverse complement strand
TGGTACGCGCAGGCTCTCGCGAAGAAGCCCGACGACGTGAACGTCCGCACCGACATGGGCCTCACGCTTCTTCTGCGCGAGCCGCCGCAGTTCGAACGCGCCATCGCCGAGTTCAAAGAGTCGCTCCAGCGCGAGCCGAACCACGTCCAGACCTTACAGAACCTCACGGTCGCCTACACGCGCAAGGGCGACGTGGCCGCGGCGCAAGCGACGCTCGCCAAACTCGAAGCCATCTCGCCGCAGACGCCCGCGCTCGCACAACTGCGCGCCGACATCGAGAAGGCCCGCACAGGCGCGCAGACGCCCGCCGAGACTTCAGCCGCGCCGAAGGCCGCGAAGTAAAGCAGAAGGCAGAAAGCAGAAAGCAGAAAGCAGTGGGCAGAAGGCAGCCAAGCTCGCAGGAGTGCGGCTGCGCCGAATGAAAGAAGGCAGTCGAAAGCTCATTGCTTTTCGACTGCCTTCTACCTTCTGCTTTCTGCCTTCTGTGCCTTTGCGGCTAATCTTTGCCGCCGTCTAAGACTTCGACGGCAGGACGTAGAGAACGACGGCGAAGAAGTGGCAGATGCTTCCGCCGAGGACGAAGAGGTGCCAGATGGCGTGGCCGTGGCGGATTCTCTCGGAGGCGAAGAAGGCGACGCCCGAAGTGTAGGCCAGCCCGCCCGCGACGAGCCACACGAGCGCGCCCGCCGGGACGGTTGCGAGTATCGGCTTGATCGCGATGACACAGAGCCAGCCCAAGAGGACGTAAGAGGCGACGGCGACCGGCCTGTACCTGTTGCCGAAGATGATGCGGAAGAGGATGCCCGCAAGCGCGAGACCCCAGACGAGGCCGAAGAGCGTCCAGCCCCAGCCGCCGCGCAGCGTGACGAGCGTGAAGGGCGTGTAGGTTCCGGCGATGAGGAGGTAGATGCAGCAATGGTCAACGACCTGTAGCAGCCGCTTGGCGCGGAGTCGGCGCGTGCCGTGGTAGAAGGTCGAGGCCGCGTAGAGCGTGACGAGCGACGCGCCGTAGACGCTGCCGCTCACGACCTGCCACACGCCGCCGTAGACCCAGGCCACGACGACGAGCGCGATCAGGCCGGCCACGCTCAGCGCAAGTCCGACTCCGTGCGTGACGCAGTTCGCGATCTCCTCGACCGGCAGCCGACCCTCAAAAACTTCTTCCATCCGCCCTCCCTTAAACCCGACGCGGCGGCGCGCCGCAGGAGCACTTCAACGTCAACGCTTCCTGTCGAACAGCCACTGGACGGCCAGCAGGACGACGACGACCGCGACGAAGACGGCGGCGTGGAAGCCCAGGAAGGTCAGCCAGTCAGTCTCGACGAAGGCGAAGGGCATTGACTGTCCGGGAGAGACGGGCGGTCGGCCCAAGACCCGCGCGACCGCCCTCAGTCAGTCTTTCGCAGCACAGAACCCGACGACAGTGTACCCCAATGTTTAGAGGCAAGCCATGCCGTCAAGCATGCGAGGCAGTAGCCCGACCGTGAGGGAGGGCGTCTTTGGAAGGATGAAGGATGAAGGCGGAAGGATGAAGTGATTGCTGTGCAGCGTCTCCTTCATCCTTCATCCTTCCGACTTCATCCTTACTCTCACGCCTTCTCTCACGGTCGGGCTACTGCCGCTCTCTCCAGGAGCGCGTCGAGGATGCGGTCTGCCGTCTTGCCGTCCCAGAGCGGCGGGACGCGCGGCGCTGGGCCGTCGCGTCGGTGCGCGAGCGCGGCGTCGGCCTCGCGCAGGATGCGCGCGGGGTCGCGGCCCACGACCCTGTTCGTACCCGCCTCGACGGTGACGGGCCGCTCCGTGTTCTCGCGCAGCGTGAGACAAGGGACGCCGAGCGCCGTCGTCTCCTCCTGCACGCCGCCCGAATCCGTGAGCACGAGCGCCGCGCCGCTGTAGAGCCGAAGGAAGTCGAGGTAGCCGAGCGGCTCGACGAGCCGCAGGCCCGGCGCGCGGCTGACTGATTCGAGCAGGCCGAACTCTGAGAGCCGATTCCGCGTGCGCGGGTGCGCGGGGAAGATTACGGGCAGCCGCGCGCTGATTTCGGCGAGCGCGTTCACGATTCCGCGCAGCACGCCCGCGTCGTCAACGTTGGAAGGGCGGTGGAGCGTAACGACCGCGTACTCGCCGCCGGAGACGCCCAGCTCCTCGCGCGCCAGCGAGCGGCGCGAGAGCGCGAGGTGCTTGAGGAGCGAGTCAATCATCACGTTGCCGACGAAGCGGATGCGCTCCGCCGGTATGCCTTCGGCGAGGAGGTTGCGGTCGGCGTCTGCGGAAGGCGTGAGCAGGAGGTCTGCAATCTGGTCTGTGAGGATGCGGTTGATCTCTTCGGGCATCGTGCGGTCGCGGCTGCGCAGTCCTGCCTCGACGTGCGCCACGCTCACGCGGAGCTTCGCGCAGACGAGCGCGCACGCCAGGGTCGAGTTCACGTCGCCGACGACCAGGACCCAGTCGGGCCGCTCGCGTTCGACGACCGGCTCGAAGAGTCGCATCACGGCGGCGGTCTGCTGCGCGTGGGAGCCGGAGCCGACGCCGAGATAAACATCAGGCTCAGGCAGTCCGAGGTCGCGGAAGAAGGCGTCCGACATCAACTCGTCGTAGTGCTGCCCCGTGTGCACGACGAGCGGCGCGAAAACGTGCGCGCGCCGCCCCATCGCCTCGACCAACGGCGCGACCTTCATGAAGTTGGGCCGCGCGCCGACGACGTTGATGACTTTCAGCATTAAAGCGTTCAGCCGTCAGCGTTCAGCTAACGCCACTCAGCTTCTTGCCTTGCTGATAGCTGAACGCTGAACGCTGACGGCTTATAGGCGGACGATCTTCGCGCGGCTGTCGCGGCGCAGCTCGCGCGAGAGCGCGTTTCTGGTGTCCACGATGAGCTTGGAGAGGCGGCAGACCTTCGCGTAGTCAACGCCGCTGTGATCCGTGACGATGACGCAGCAATCGGCTTGCGTCAGCTCTTCGTCCGTGAGCGCGACGGACTGTAGAGGCTCGCCGCCCGACTGTGTGTGTGCGTCGTCGAAGCTGATCTCGGCGACGAAGGGGTCGTGGTAGCGCACGTCGGCGCCTTTCGCGCGCAGGCGGTCAATGATGGAGAGGGCGGGCGACTCGCGCACGTCGTCTATGTCGCG
>JALZHC010000678.1 GCA_030914105.1 Acidobacteriota bacterium | reverse complement strand
GTCCTTGACCTCCTGCGACCACTCGACGAGGGAGCGGAGCCACTGGAACGCCTCGTCGTCGTCGTGCGCGCCGCGCTTCCCTTCCTTGTACTTCCAGTGCGCGGCGACGCCTTCTTCGGCGACGCGGTGCATCTCTTCTGTGCGAATCTGGATCTCGAAGGGCTGACCCTTCGTGCCGATCACAGAGGTGTGGAGCGATTGGTAGAGGTTGTCGCGCGGCGTGGCGATCCAGTCTTTGAATCTTCCGGGGATGGGCTGCCAGAGCGTGTGGACGACGCCGAGCGCGGCGTAGCAGAAGCGCGTCTCGTCGGGCGTGATGATGCGCGCGGCGATGAGGTCGTAGACCTGATCGAGCTGAATCTTCTGCCGCTTGAGCTTCTTGTGAATCGAGTAGAGACGTTTGACGCGCCCCTCGACGCTGATGAAGGGCACGTCGGCCTCGCGCATCTTCTCTTCGATGCGGGCGGTTACGTCTCGGAGGAACGTCTCGTGCTCCTTGCGGCGGCGCTCCAACTGCTCGGCCAGCTCGCGGTACTCTTCCGGGTGGAGGTGCTTGAAGGCGAGGTCTTCCAGCTCGCCGCGCAGGCGGCCCATGCCGAGGCGGTGCGCGATGGGCGCGAAGATGTCGAGTGTCTCCTGCGCGATGCGGCGACGCTTTTCGGGCTTGAGGTATTGGAGCGTGCGCATGTTGTGGAGGCGGTCGGCGAGTTTCACCAACACGACGCGCACGTCGTCCACCATCGCCAGAAGCATCTTGCGGACGTTCTCGGCCTGCTGCTCTTCGCGCGACTGGTTGCTGATCTGCGCCAGCTTCGTGAGGCCGTCGACGAGGTGCGCGATCTCTTCGCCGAAGGAGTCGCGGATCACGTCCAGCTCGACGAGCGTGTCCTCGACCACGTCGTGCAGAAGGCCCGTCGCGACCGAGACCTCGTCGAGTCGCATGTCGGCGAGGATGTTGGCGACTTCGAGCGGGTGGACGAGGTACGGCTCGCCGGACGCTCTGGTCTGCCCTTTGTGGTGGAGCGCGGAGAAGAAGTATGCGCGCCGCAGCACGTCCAAGTCCGCCTGCGGGTGGTTGCGCCCGACCTTCTCGACTATCTCCTCGATGCGAATCATAAGAGAAGCTTTTAGCTAATAGCTGTTGGCTTTTAGCCTTTGGTTTGATGAACAGGACTCGCTTTTATTTGCCGGGCCGCCCGCGACGGCGGCAGCTAACGGCTAAAAGCTAACAGCCATAAGCTAACAGCTAACAGCCATTATAGAAACAGGTGACGCCCGACGTGAAGCCGGGCGTCACCTGCGTGTGTGAGCCGGGGCCGCGCCGCCGCGCGAAAAAGGGGCGGCGGGGCGGGCGAGTTCGGGGCGGTTTAGCTTGGCGGAGGAGTCGGCGAGGCGGCCTGCGCCTCCTCCTTCTTCTTCTTGTCCTCGGCGGCGAGGCGCGTCTGCGTTTCGAGCGCCTGCTGGGCCTGCGCGCTGAAGTCGTCCTTGGCCTTCTGGTCGCCGGCCATCTCGGCGAGCTTCGCCTTCTCGCGCAGGATGTTGGTCTTCTGCGTCCAGGCGTTCGAGTTGTTCGGGTCGAGGTTGACGGCCTGCTCGGCGAGCCGCAGGCCCTCGGTCGCGCACTGGTTGGCCTTCTCGAAGTCGGCCTCGTTGGCCGGCTTCTTGTAGTGGATGAGCACCTTGTCCGGCTTATTCTCGGTCGTCTTGTTCTCCTTCTGCTCGGTGATGTCGTAGGAGCACTTCCACTGCTGGCTGGCGAGGATGACCAGAGCCTCGGCACGCTTGTCCGCCGGGACGGACTGGAGGCTGGCGCGCTCGGTGAGCATCTGCTTCACCTTGTCGTCCTGCTTCATCTGCCCGTAGAGGTAGACGATGGCGCGGTAGGCGTCCTCGTTCTGCGGGTCTTTGTCCAGGATTTTCTGATACTCGGCGATGGCGCGCTCGCCGACGGCGACGTTGTCGGGCGTGGTGACGCCGGGCTTGAACTGCTGCTGGATGGCGCGGGCGATGAAGAGCGGCGCGTTCTTCTGCGACGGGTCGAGTTCGTAGGCCGTGCGGAACTTCTCCTCGGCGTCCGAGAACCTGCCGTCGCGGTAGGCGCGCGCGCCCTCGTTCAGAGCGTTCTTGGCTCGCACGCGGTTGACGAGCACGCACCCGCCGGATGTCGCCACGAGCGCCAACAGGAGCGCCGCGGTGCTGATTCGAGAGAGTTTCATGTGATGATTGCTCCGGGCAAAAGTCTGAAGCCTCGTGTCCGAAGGGGGTCGGGGCCGGGCCGGGCCGCCGCGCGCCGACGCCGGGGCGGGCGCGGACGCTGCGGCCTCGGCGAGAAAGTTTCTACTGCTCCAGCGCCTCGGTCTGGAGGCCCACGGGGTCTGCGCCCGCGCCCTTGACGGCGTCAATGACCTTCACCACGTCGCCGTACTTAAAGCTCTCCGGAGCCTTGATGAAGACCGTCTTCTCGATGCGCTGGTCGGGCGGGATGTCGGCGCGCGTCTCGTAGCCGGCCTTCCAGCTCTGCTGCTCCTTGCGGGCCTTGAACTCGCTGGAGAGCGCGGAGGCGATGGGACTGGGGTCGTTGACCGAGGCGTCAACGACGTGGTTGCCGCCCTTGACCAGCTCCGCCGAGAGGTCTTTCTTGATGTTGATGATTAGAGTGAGCGGGCTTTGCTTGGCGTTCTGGTTCAGGTTCTCGCTCTTCTCGGGCACGAGCGTCTTGAAGCGCGCCGGCTTCAGGGGCGTGATGACCATGAAGATGATCAAGAGCACCAGCAGGATGTCAATGAGCGGCGTGACGTTGATGCTCGGAATCGCGCCGCCGCCGCTTCCCGTCATTCCCATTTGAGTTAACTCCTCAGTCTATCGGCCCGGCGTCCTCACAGGGAGGGCCGCCCGGCTCGTGCTTTAAGTCCCTGCCTCTCAGGAGGCGGGAGGGGCCGGCGCGCTCGTCTGCGGGTTGTTCGGCCCGCCCGTGGCCGGGACGGCGGAGCCGCCGCCTTTCCTCTTGTCGGCGACGAGGCCGATCTGGTCAATCCCGGAGTCGCGGATCAGGTTGATCGTGTCCACAACCGACTTATAGCTGGCGTTCACGTCGGCCCTCAGGTAGACGATCCTGTCCTGGTCGGACT